>WLEB01000029.1 GCA_009704505.1 Actinomycetota bacterium
TCGCGCTTTTTTACTGGCAAACCATCTAGGTGTGGCTGGCGCTTACTTGCAAAGGGTTTATTAGACATTGAATCGAAACTCCACTACATCTCCATCGGCCATTACATATTCCTTGCCTTCCATGCGGACTTTACCCTTAGCTTTTGCTTCGGACATTGATCCTGCGGCAATCAGATCTTCAAAACCGACGATTTCGGCTTTAATAAATCCCTTTTGGAAATCTGTATGAATAACACCAGCGGCCATGGGTGCGGTGTCACCTTTATGAATTGTCCATGCGCGAGCTTCTTTTGGACCAGCAGTTAAATAAGTCTGCAGACCCAAAGTATCGAAACCAACACGTGCCAAAGTTGCAAGTCCAGGTTCTTTCAAACCAATGGACTCCAACAATTCTAATGCATCCTCATCGCTGAGTTCTGCTAGCTCTGCCTCTGTTTTAGCGTCTAAGAAAATCGCTTCGGCAGGTAGAACAAGTGCCTGTAATTTTTTGCGCAAATCTTGATCGTTTAATTCGGCGGCATCAACATTAAATACATATAAAAATGGCTTGGCTGTCAGTAGATGTAGCTCTTGTAAGAGTTCTAAATCAATTAAGCTTTGCGACAAAGGCTTTCCTGATTGCAACCAATCATTTGCAGCTTTAACTGCTTCTAGTACCGCAGTTTTTTCCTTAGCAACGCGTGATTCTTTTTCTAATCGCGGAATAGCTTTTTCAATAGTTTGTAAATCTGCTAGCGCTAACTCTGTATTGATTGTTTCCATATCTGATGCTGGATCAATGCGACCATCTACGTGAACAACATCGCCATCGTTAAAAACTCGGATTACTTGGCAGATTGCATCTGTCTCTCGAATATTTGTGAGAAACTTATTTCCAAGTCCAGCACCTTCTGAGGCGCCCTTAACAATTCCTGCGATATCTACGAAAGAGACAACGGCTGGCAGGATTTTTTCAGATCCAAAGATGGTCGCTAGCTTGGCTAAACGATCATCTGGCACACCCACCATGCCCACGTTGGGTTCAATCGTGGCAAAGGGGTAGTTGGCAGCCAGAACGTTATTTTTAGTCAGAGCGTTAAAAAGGGTGGACTTACCCACATTAGGCAGTCCGACTATTCCAATTGAGAGGCTCACAAGGAGTAGAGCCTACGCTGGATTGTCAGTGCTTCCTGCCACGATAGGCCCATGCCCGCTTACCTAACGCCCTTATTGATAGGTGTATTCGCCGGAATCACTATCGGTTATCTACTTTCGGCACTTAAATTCAAGAATTCCTCTGGTGATCAAGCATTGCTTAAAGACTACAAAACCCAACTTGATGCAGAACGCGGCAAAACTGAGGGTGCAATCAAGTTAAATGCAGAACTTGTTGCGATGAAAGAGTCGGTCAATAAGTTGGCTCAACAATCTAATGAAGCAAATCGTATTCGCACTGAAGCAGAGGCAAAGCTCAATACAACTATTAACGAAATGCGCAGAGCTTCAGAATCTATCTTTGATGAAACTAAAAAAATTGCTGGCGCACTTTCTAATACTCAGACCCGAGGAAAATTTGGTGAGGCACAGTTAGAACTTTTGCTCGAAGGGGCTGGATTAAGACAAGGACATGAGTACACAAGCCAGCGCTCAACTACAGATTCTGATTCAACAGGTATTCCAGATATCACTGTAAATATGCCTGGTGGAAGTCTGCTATTTATTGACTCTAAGTTTCCATTTGATCGTTTTCTTGACGCCTTTGCAACGCAGGATCAAAATGAGCGAGACGAGTTTTTACAACAGCACACCAAAGATTTGCTCAAGCATGTAGAGGCATTGGCAAAACGCGGCTATCACAAATCTCAAGGCTCACCTGATTTTGTTGTTCTCTTTGTTCCTTTTGAAACTCTTCTATCAGAGGCGCTGCGCCTTGATCCGATGCTGCTAGAAAAAGCCTTTAAGGTCGGTGTCACCATTGCTACTCCGACATCAATGATGGCGCTGCTTCGCACAATTGGTTATATTTTTACTCGCAATAAGTTGGCAGAAAATGCTGATGAAATTCAAAAAGTTGCAAGTACGTTTTTGAAGAACATCACCCTGCTTCACACAAAAATTGTTGCAGTCGGAAAAGCGATTTCATCAACATCTAAAGCTTACGAAGATCTTGTGCCAACGGCTGAGAAAACAGTCTTGGCACCTGCCCGAAGAATTCACAATTTGGGAGTTGCGGGAGATAAAGATAAATTAGCCATTGCATATCCTGAAGCACCTGGTGCAGTCAGAGAGTTAAAGAGCGCGGAGTTAGAAGGCAGCGATGATTACATCGATGCAGAAGAGGTTGAAGAGCAATGAGCACATTTCAAAAAGTAGCGATCCAAGGCCCGGGGTTAAAAAAAGAGGGTGTTGTGGTTTTGCAGACAGTATTTATTGGCTTCTTTGTTCTAATCGAATCAGTTTTCAGAAACGGCGTCGGCATCCTGACTGGAATTGCAATTTGTGCTGCCTTGTATGGCTCTCTTCGTTTTGGTCGTCCAGGCACAACATATGTCTCTGTAGTAACTCCCCCTTTGGCATTTGCAGCAACCGCGTTAGTGATCACTATCTTGTCAGTTGGATTTAGGCCATCACGGGTTGGTATTGATTTTGTTGCAGCCCTTGCAAGTGAGGCGCCATTTTTGATTGGCTCTGCTTTATACGGATGGTTTATCTACTTTAATCAGAAGGCTAAGAAAAAGCCCTTTAGATCAGAAAGAACAACTGCGCAGCAATAGATTCAAAAGGTTAAAGTTTAAATGCGAAGTTAAATCTGCCCAGCAGCTTTCATGTCTTTGCGAAGCTCTGGTGGTAAAGCAAAAAGTAGAGATTCTTCGGCCGCTGTTACCTCTTTAACATCTTTAAATCCCTGCTCTGCAAGGGATTTCAGTACATCGGTTACAAGAATCTCTGGAACCGAAGCACCACTTGTCACACCGATTGTCTCAACACCCTCAAACCATTCATCCTGCATCTGTTCTGCATAGTCAATTAAGTAAGAAGCCTTTGCTCCATATTCGAGTGCAACTTCTACCAAACGAACTGAGTTTGATGAGTTAACAGAACCAACCACGATTACAAGATCAGATTGCGGGGCAATTGCCTTAATAGCTTCTTGACGGTTTTGCGTTGCATAACAAATGTCATCACTTGGTGGGGCCTGAATATCAGGGAAACGCTCTTTTAGTATTGCAACTGATTCTAAAGTTTCATCAACTGACAAAGTAGTTTGTGAGAGCCACACTAGATTTTTTCCTGGTGTTGGTTGCACTGTTCGTGCACCTTCTAATCCATCGACAATTCGAACTTGGCCAACTGCTTCGCCAGCTGTTCCTTCTACTTCTTCATGGTGATGGTGGCCGATAAGTAAAATCTCTGAACCTTCAGAAGCAAAACGACGCACTTCATGATGAACTTTTGTTACAAGCGGACATGTTGCATCAATCGTCTTGAGATTTCTTGCAGCTGCCTGCTCATGAACTAATGGTGAGACACCGTGGGCTGAGAAAACTACGGTTTTACCCTCTGGAACTTCATCAGTTTCTTCAACAAAGATCGCACCCTTTGCTTCAAGGGATGCAACGACGTGAATGTTGTGAACGATTTGTTTGCGAACATAGACCGGGGCCCCATATAGAGCCAAAGCTTTTTCGACTGTGATAACTGCGCGATCTACACCTGCGCAATATCCGCGGGGCGCCGCAAGCAGAACTCTCTTAGCCATGGGCTCAGTCTATTAGGCTCTATCCATGTTTGAAACTTCAAGTGAAGCCCCGGCAACGGTTCGGGTAGTAACTGAAGCCATCAAAGAGTACGTAGATCGTTTAGGTCCTATTTGGATCGAAGGCGAGATCAGTGAATTAAATGAGCGCAGCGGAATGATGGCCTTTATCCGCTTGCGCGATCCAAGCGTTGATATGTCAATTTCGGTGATGTGTCATAAATCGGTAATCGCAGCTGCCCAACCGCTTCCTGCAAATGCGCGAGTAGTTTTATATGCAAAGCCATCTTGGTATACAAAAAATGGTTCCCTGTCATTTTCTGCTCGTGAGATTCGACAAGTTGGTGTCGGAGAACTTCTTGCTCGTTTGGAAGCGCTGAAAAATACTTTGGCGTTAGAGGGGCTGTTTGATTCAGATCGCAAAGTTGCGCTTCCACTTTTGCCACAAAAAATTGGTTTGATCTGTGGACGAAATACAGATGCGGAAAAAGACGTTGTTGAAAATGCCAAACGTAGATGGCCAAGTGTTCAATTTGAGATTCGAGAGGTCACTGTTCAAGGCGCTGCCGCTGTTAGTGAAGTCTCAGAGGCTCTTCGTGAATTAGAAGCTGACAAAACAGTTGAAGTAATAATCATTACCCGTGGCGGCGGCTCTTTTGAAGATTTACTTCCATTTAGTGATGAAGGTTTGGTTCGTTTGGCCGCATCTTGTAAGACACCAATTGTCAGTGCCATTGGACATGAAAAAGACTCACCACTTTTGGATTTGGTTGCTGACTATCGCGCTTCCACACCAACAGATGCAGCCAAGAGAGTTGTTCCAGATATCGCAGAAGAGATTGCAATGATTACAGCCCTTAAGGATCGTGGGCGACGTCGTTTGGTTAATTTGATTGACCTTGAGAGCACAAGAATTGCAAATTTGATGGAACGCCCGGTGATGAAAGATCCTTTCGTTTTGATTACAAGCCGCGCAGAAGTGATCATGGCTTTAAAAGATAGATCTCATCGATCTTTTGCTGCCAGGCTTAAGTTAGCCAAAGAAGAGCTCAAGCAGATCAAGGCCCGTGTTCGTGCACTGTCCCCACAAGCCACATTGGATCGCGGATATTCAGTCGTTCAATTAATCAATGGTGAAATTCTTACTGATCCAAAACGGTTAAAGGCAGGTGAGCAACTTCGGATGCGCTTAGCAAAAGGTGAGGCCGCAGCCACCGCCAATGGACCAGATAAGTAAGCATTGGCACATGAGCATTTTTAACGTTGATGGCAAAGAGAGAGTAGATTTATCCCATGAGTGAGGCCAAGAAGATTTCATATGAAGCTGCTAGAGATGAACTTGCTGAAGTTGTTGAATCACTTGAAGCAGGAAGTGCAACTTTAGAAGAGTCGCTAAAGCTCTGGGAGCGGGGCGAAGAGTTGGCCAAGATCTGCCAAGAGTGGCTAGATGGTGCGAAGAAAAAATTAGATGCGGCTAAGCCTTAAATGCCTCAATTTACTTATTCCGAACTTCTACCTTTAGGTGCAGATACAACTAAGTACCGCCTCGTTAGTAAAGAAGGCGTAAGTGTTATCAAACTTGGAGATAAAGAGTTTCTTCAAGTAGAGCCATCAGCGTTAGAAAAACTCACTGCCGAAGCAATTCACGATATTTCGCATTATCTACGTTCAGATCACCTTGCGCAGCTGCAGAACATTGTTAAAGATCCAGAAAGTTCACCCAATGATCGCTTTGTTGCAATTGATCTATTAAAAAATGCAAACATCGCAGCAGGTGGAGTTTTACCAATGTGCCAAGACACAGGCACCGCACTTGTCATGGGTAAAAAGGGTCAATATGTTTTAACAACAAGCAAAGATGAAGTTGCTATCTCACAGGGAATTTATGATGCCTTTACGCAACTTAATCTTCGGTATTCCCAGATGGCACCTGTAACAACATGGGAAGAAAAAAACACTGGCAATAATCTGCCAGCACAAATAGAGATTTACTCAGATAGCGATCACCCAGATGAATACAACTTGCTTTATATTGCAAAGGGTGGCGGAAGTGCTAATAAATCTTTCTTGTATCAAGAAACTAAAGCGGTCTTAAACCCTGAATCATTTATGACATGGCTAGATGAAAAGCTTCGCTCTATTGGCACTGCAGCATGTCCGCCGTATCACCTTGCAATTGTCATCGGTGGCACAAGTGCCGAGCACACAGTAAAGACTGCAAAGCTAGCAAGTACAAAGTACTTGGATTCACTTCCAACTACTGGTGATGCTGCAACTGGTCATGGCTTTCGAGATAAAGAGCTTGAAGTGAAGGTTCTAGAACTAACTAGAACACTTGGAATCGGCGCGCAATTTGGTGGTAAGTATTTTTGCCATGATGTTCGCGTCGTTCGACTTCCTCGCCATGGCGCCTCACTACCTATTGCGATCGCTGTCTCATGCTCTGCAGATCGTCAGGCAAAGGCCAAGATCACTAAAGATGGAATATTCCTTGAAGAGTTAGAGCGCGATCCTGCACACTTTTTGCCAGAAACAACTGATCTTCACCTTGATGACACAGTGGTTGCAATTGATTTAAATCAGCCAATGGAAGCTGTTCGAGCTGAGCTTTCAAAGCATCCTGTAAAGACAAGAGTTTCATTAACCGGAACTATGGTTGTTGCCCGTGATTTAGCGCATGCAAAGATTAAAGAGATGATCGATTCAGGAAAGCCAATGCCTGAGTATTTGAAGAAATACGCTGTTTACTACGCTGGTCCTGCAAAGACTCCAGCAGGTTATGCATCTGGATCATTTGGCCCAACAACAGCAGGGCGCATGGACTCGTACGTGGATTATTTCCAATCACTCGGTGGTTCTATGGTGATGCTTGCAAAAGGTAATCGCTCAAAAGCGGTAACAACTGCATGCAAAACACATGGTGGTTTTTACCTAGGTTCTATTGGTGGACCTGCTGCCCGACTTGCACAGGACTGCATCAAAAAAGTTGAGGTATTAGATTTTGAAGAGTTAGGCATGGAGGCTGTGTGGAAAATTGATGTCGTAGATTTTCCAGCATTTATTGTTGTTGACGATAAGGGGCAGGATTTTTTTGCCGAAACCTCTGTGCCGTTAAAGATTAGTACTAGACCAGAAGTTTAATTAGTACCAGTTACTTCGTTTGTGCTTTGATAAAGCCTTGCACGGTGTCTCATAGCGAATGCTGATATAGCGAAGTCCCCAACGAATCTGTGTTACCGGATTTGTTCGCCAGTCTGTTGCGACAACATCCATTTTGTTGGCAGGTAGAGCTTGAGCAATTCCATGTGCGCCAGATCTTTTGTTGTGTGCCTTGTAACGCCAGTTACTTTCCTCTGTCCATAACCTCTCAAGACATGCATATTGAACATGTTTGAAACCGTATTCATTAAAGAGAATCTCTTTGGCAACCTTTTTGGCCCCATAAGGCGTGCGAGCAAGATCCACTTGAATACTTGCCGCTGAAACCAAGGCTAAATCTTTTGAAAAAATCGCCCCAGCAATGGTTGTGAAGCTCTCCCCTAGAAATGAAGATTCTGATCCAGGATCAATGGCCACTACTGATTTAGATGCCTCAAGAGTGACAACTGAGTTCTCAGTCGCACTTGCCTTGGGTAATAAAGCCACGGCCAGTAAAAGCCCAGCGACAAGTGCCCAGGCGACTACTGCTTTTTTCGAGAACATCCCTGCAATCGTCGTTATCGAACTCATCTCTGGCACTCCCTTCTGACTCATCTGTTGGCACCTGATCCCTAATCCCAGGGCTCTCACCCTTGGACCAAGCCCATAGCCATCTAGCCTCAAAAGAGGCTTCAGGTACTACGGGGATGGCTCTATCGTGCGCCACGGGGGCACCTCGGGCAAATCTAAGTAGGCTAAAGTCGCAAATTCACAGGGAAGTTTTTTACTGTGGATGGGTAAAACCGCAGGTCAGTTAGGGTAATGTCCGAAATGCACTAAATGTGACTGTGAGATTCAATGTCGGAGAGTTAACTAGAGATTGGGCCCTCTAAAAGCTCGGTGACCAGGGCTGCGATCGGCGAGCGCTCGCTTCTGGTCAAAGTAACGTGGGCAAAGAGTGGATGGCCCTTCAAAGTCTCGACCACGGCCACGACTCCGTCATGACGACCGACCCGCAGATTGTCTCTTTGGGCAATGTCGTGGGTTAGAACCACCCTGGAGGCCGTTCCGATTCTGGAAAGGACGGTCAGCAAAACACCTCGCTCTAGAGATTGGGCCTCATCGACGATGACAAATGAGTCATGAAGTGAGCGACCACGAATATGTGTCAGTGGCAAAACTTCGATCAGGCCTCTATCGATGATCTCATCGATAACTGCCTGACTAACTAGGGCCCCCAATGTGTCAAAGACTGCCTGGGCCCATGGCGACATCTTTTCGCCCTCAGATCCTGGCAAGTATCCCAACTCTTGACCACCAACCGGATAGAGCGGTCGAAAAATAACTACCTTCTTATGAAGACGTTTTTCCATTACCGCCTCTAGCCCGGCGCACAGCGCCAATGCTGATTTTCCGGTTCCTGCCCGACCGCCAAGAGAGACAATCCCAACGGATTCATCCAGCAAAATATCTAATGCAATTCTCTGTTCGGCGCTTCGACCATGTAACCCAAATGCTTGGCGATCTCCCCTGACTAACTTCAACTGTTTATCAGCAGTAACACGTGCCAGTGCGCTGCTCTTTTGAGAATGTAAGACAACGCCTGTATGAACTGGAAGTTGATGAGCTGCTTCATGATCTGCAAGCTCGCGTGAATAGAGATCATCGATCACAGATGAGTCAACGTGTAACTCTTCTATGCCAGTCCATCCGCTGTTTGAGACTAATTCGGCAAGATATTCCTGGGCTTCAACACCAACTGATGATGCTTTAACGCGCAGTGGTAAATCCTTTGACACAAGTACTACGTCTTTGCCATCTGACATCAGATTTTTTGCAATTGCAAGAATCCTTGTGTCATTAGTTCCATCACGCAAAAAGCCATGTGGCAAAGTCGAAAGATCTGTGTGATTGAGCTCGACAGATAAGGTGCCACCTTCGGGTGTAATCGAAAGCGGTTTATCTAATCTTCCATGTGTAATTCGCAAATCATCTAATGCTCGAAGGGCTGCCCGCGCAAAATAGCCCAACTCTGGATGATCTCTTTTTGTCTCAAGCTCTCCGATAACGGCAATCGGAATTATCACTTCATGTTCGGCAAACTTAAGAAGGGCCCCTGGGTCTGCAAGCAAAACGCTAGTATCTAAAACAAAGGTTTTTCGCCCTTTTTGGACCTTAGCAGCCAATGCCTACTCCTACATTTAATTGTGTTGGGGTTTGCTTCCGATAGTGAAAAGGTAGAACTAACTGGCTATTAATTTGCGCAGACACGCTAGAGGCTAATATGAAATTTGAACTCTTTATTTATGAACCAAAACGTCGTTGTCTCACAGAGTAAGAACGCAAGGCTCGAAGAAAATCGACCCTACGAAAATCAGGCCAATATGCTTCACAAAAATAGTACTCAGATGCTGCGCTTTGCCATAGCAAGAAGCCGCCTAAGCGTTGTTCCCCTGAGGTACGAATCAATAGTTCGGGATCTGGTTGACCGGCTGTATACAAAAACTTTGAAATATCCTCAGTCGTTAGATTTGTGGCTGCATCGGTAAGTGAACGCCCGGCCTTTTCTTCTTGGCTCATATAGCTTTTGACGGCATCGACAATCTCACGTCGCCCGCCATAACTAATGGCAACATTTACCTCAACGCCATCGTTTCGGATCGGCTTCAAGGCGCTGAGTTTTTGCTCAAGCCATCGGGGTAGTAAATCCAATGCCCCTACGGCCTTTATATTCCAACGACCAGTTGCCGCTAACTCATCAACGGTATCTCCAATAATTTTTAGCAAAGCATCAATTTCTTCTTGGGATCGCTTGAAGTTATCCGTTGAAAGCAACCACAAAGTAACAACTCTGACTTGAGCTTGATCGCACCATCCTAAAAACTCAATGATTTTTCCTGCACCAGCTTTATGACCATGTGGATCGTGGGAAGTTGGATTTGATTTAGCCCATCTTCTGTTTCCATCCAGGATCACTCCAACATGGTGCGGAGTTTTTGAGAAATCTAGGGATCGAACTAAACGCCGTTCATAGAGTGGATAGAGCAGCGATTTAATGGACTTACGAATACTGTCGAACAACTCTGCGCTCCGCAGCAAATGAGGCAATAGGAAGCGTGCCGGCAAGAATTAACCACACAGTCTTTTTAAGTGACCAACGTGCCTTTGTCGCAAATTGAAGGGCGGTTAAGACATATGCTGCATAAATCCATCCATGAACAAATGGGATCCAGGCAACCATCGATTTCCAGTCTTCATTATTGAAAAGATAGACAACTGGTAAATCTACAAACCACAGAAGTAAAGACATTACCCCTGCAATTATGGCCATTACTCTAAACCGCTTCAGTGCACCGCTCATGTGCTAACTCTACGACGATAAAAGGGTAGAAAGACAACTACAGCAGCCATGAGCCACCAAATCACCACATATGAAAGGTGCTGCCAGTAAAAGCCAGGGATTCGAGACTGCAATTTCTCTGGGACAACTCTGGTGCGCTCTAGTGATTGATCTCTTGTGGCTTCAGAAGTTGCAACTACATATCCATCAAAAAGATCCAGATCAGTCAAGGATGTAACAACCGCGCTGTCTAACCGTGATATTTCACCGGGTGAGTTTCTGGCTCGATCACCATCTTGGCTGGCAACAAGTAAGCCCTCTATTTGGATATCCATAGATTGCTGAATATCCGGATTTAACAATCTTTCAGACCACAGGCCACGGACTACCAAGATTGCCGATCTTTCGCCAACCTGCAAAAGCGCAGACTCCCAATCCTGAATATCTCCCTTTCCATCTTTTTGATTTGCAGCTTTAAAGTTTGCGATGTACTTACCTGTCACCGAGACAGTTCTATTCAGCGCAGATGCAGGGATTGCTTGGCGTGGGCTTGTAACTGATTCAAGTGGAACGACATTTGTATCGATGGCTGTAGCAACTTGTAAGGACTCTTTTAAATCTGCAGCGCGCTGAAGTTGCCAAAGACCTAAGGCCACAAAAAGAGCAGTTACAAGTAAGACTGCAACTGTTTGGCCAACTTTGGTAAGAAAACTACTCTTGTGAGTCATCGCTTCGATTAACACCCATGAAACGCTTGTAAAAACTGCGCAACAGGAATGCGACGGCAATAACCAGCAGGCCAACTGTCAGAGAACCTGCTGAGCCCATAAATACATCTTCTTCCATGAGATAATCATGTCATGCAATCGCAAAGCCCGTTTGACTACGATGACCGTTACGGCATAAAAAAGGGAGTCAACTGGGTTGGTTTTGCAGCTTTTCTCGCAATCGCCGGTATTGGATGGCTCACATGGGCCGGGCTTCACCATTCAAATCCACCCATCCGCGTTCAATTAATTTCATTTACTGTAGAAAATGATCGCGAAACTTCTATTCGCTACTCAGTTGATAGAAATGGTGTTGATGGTCCAGTGATTTGTACGTTAATTGCCAGGGATTACTACAAGAACATTGTGGGTCAATTAGATGAAGAGGTTGCGGCTGGGCAAGGAAAAGTTGAACTAAGAACTTCTGTTGCCACACGCATAGAGGCGGTTAATGCAGACGTATTGGGTTGTCGCCCGAAGTAACTAACCAGTACCGTTAGACCTTATGACGCAGACATGGCTTACTCAAGAAGCAGCTGATCGCTTGCAAAGTGAACTCACCTTCCTCGAAGGTCCGGGTCGCAAAGAGATCACTGCAAAGATTGAAGCTGCTCGCGCAGAAGGTGATTTAAA
>WLEB01000003.1 GCA_009704505.1 Actinomycetota bacterium
ATGCCAACACCAAGTAAAGGTCCTCGTCTGGGTTCAGGCCCATCACATGAGCGACTACTCCTACGCACACTTGCAGAGCAGTTGTTCGAGCATGGCAAGATCACAACAACAGAGGCAAAGGCAAAGCGTCTACGCCCACTAGCTGAGAAGTTAATTACTCATGCAAAAAAGGGTGACCTACCAGCACGTCGCATGGTTATGGCACAGATTTCAAACAAGAGTGTGGTTCACACACTTCTCACTGAAATCGGTCCACGCTTTGCAACACGTGAAGGTGGATACACACGCATTACTAAGGTCGGTCCTCGCAAGGGTGACAATGCACCTATGGCAGTTATCGAACTTTTGACTGAGAAAGATAACTAAGTCTTAAACCTTAGAAAATATTCTCATGACGGAACCCACTCTCTACCCTGAGAGTGGGTTTCTTCGTTTGCGATTAGATCTTGCATACGATGGAACCAACTTCTCCGGATGGGCAATTCAACCTGAGCGCCGTACTCTTCAAGAAGAGGTTGAAAAAGCTATTGGGATGGTTTCCCAGACAAAGATTGAAAGTATTGTCGCTGGCCGCACTGACGCAGGTGTTCATGCAACTGGGCAGGTTATTCATGTTGATGTTCCCGAATCATTAGATATGTCAGATCTGGCTTATAAGTTAAATCGAATCCTTGATGCAGATATTCGTGTTACAAATGTAAGTGTTGCACCTGAAGCTTTTCATGCGCGTTTTTCTGCTTTGCGTAGGCATTACACATACAAGATTTTGGATGAAAACAAAGTAGTTCCACCATTAGATCGCTTTGATGTTGCTTCCTGGTATCGACCTTTGGATATAGATTTGATGAATAAGGCGAGCGCACTTGTTCTCGGCCATCATGATTTTGCAGCCTTTGCAAAGTTTCGAGAGGGTGCCACAACTATTCGCGAACTGCAGCGCTTTGAATGGGTAAGAGATGGGCGAGGCTATTTGGTGGCCGACGTTGTTGCCGATGCATTCTGTTATTCAATGGTTCGAAATTTAGTTGGGGCTGTTGTCTGTGTTGGTGATGGTCGGTTTGCACCTGAGTGGATCCAGACAACTTTGATCAATAAAGTTCGCATCTCAGATAGTTTGGTCTTTCCTGCTCACGGGTTAACGCTTCGACAGGTTGACTACCCCTCTGATTCCGAGCTTTTGGAGCGCGCACAAAAAACCGTGGCTCGCCGAGACCTATTGGATGCTAATTAACGCTCTAAATAGGCCATTTTGACCCCTGAGCCTGTCAAAGGTACCCTTACTCTCTGCGCTCGCGAGGGCGCCGGAATTATTCATAAAAACAGAAGGTAGGCAAGAGCGTGCGTACATACACTCCAAAAGCCGGTGATGCAGTTCGTAACTGGCACATCATCGATGCGCAAGATGTGGTCTTAGGCCGTCTTGCAACTCATGCTGCCGCACTTCTTCGTGGAAAGCACAAGCCAACATTTGCTCCTCACATGGACATGGGTGACTTTGTCGTTGTTATCAATGCAGAAAAAATTGCACTCTCTGGAAATAAGGCAACACAAAAGTGGTCACACCATCACTCAGGTTTTCCAGGTGGTTTAACATCAACTGTTTACGGTGAGCTAATTGAAAAGCACCCAACTCGCGCAGTTGAAAAAGCAATTAAAGGAATGCTTCCAAAGAATCGTCTTGGTCGCGACATTGCAGGAAAATTAAAAGTTTATGCAGGCCCAGAGCATCCTCATGCAGCTCAGGCACCTAAGCCATACGTATTCAATCAAGTTTCACAAATTGTGAAGTAAGGGAAAAGTAAATGTCAGATAACTTAGATTTAATCGACAACGAAGAAGCTCCTACTTCATACTCCTCTGCAACTCCAGCAGCTGCAACCAACCGCCCGGCCATCAAGGCACCAGGTGGCGGAACTGGTCGTCGTAAAGAGGCAGTTGCACGTGTTCGTCTTGTTCCAGGAACAGGACGTTGGGTTGTAAACGGTAAAGAACTTGCTGCATATTTTCCAAATAAAGTTCACCAACAATTAGTTTCAGAACCATTTCGTACAGTCGGCGCCGAAAATCAGTACGATGTTTTTGCTCGAATCAACGGTGGCGGAGTATCTGGTCAAGCAGGAGCACTTCGTTTAGGTGTTGCACGTTCACTCAATCAGATTGATGAAGAAGCAAACCGCCCAGCGTTAAAGAAGGCTGGATTCTTAAAGCGTGATGCACGTGTAATTGAACGTAAGAAGTACGGACTAAAGAAAGCCCGTAAGCGTTCTCAATACTCTAAGCGTTAATTCACTTTTCGCAAAGGAGCTACCTTGGCCCTTTTTGGTACAGATGGAATCCGTGGCTTAGCCAATCGAGATTTAACTGCAGAGTTAGCCTTAGATGTTGCTGTTGCAGCTGCGCATATTCTTGTTGAAAGTTCATCAAATAAAGATCATCAACCAACTGCAATTGTTGGTCAAGATTCACGTGCATCCGGAGAATTTCTTGAAGCTGCAATCGTTGCAGGATTAACAAGTGCTGGTATTAATGTCTATCGAGTTGGGGTGCTTCCAACTCCGGCAATTGCTTACTTAGTTGCTGAATCGAAGGCAGATCTTGGAATTATGATCTCTGCTTCTCATAATGCAATGCCAGATAATGGAATCAAACTTTTTGCCCGTGGTGGTGGAAAATTAGATGATGCAATTGAAGCTCGCATCGAAGCACGCATGGGCGAAAATTGGGAAAGACCAACCGGGCGCAATGTGGGGCGAGTTTTCAACGATGAAACTGCGGCGCAGCGTTATCTCAAGCATTTACTTTCATCCGTTGATACACCACTTAAAGGATTAAAAATCGTTGTTGATTGCGCAAACGGTGCTTCTTCTTTTGTTGCCCCGCAGGCATATCGCCAGGCTGGAGCAGAGGTTGTTGCAATATTTAATTCACCTGATGGTTGGAACATCAATGATGATTGTGGATCGACCTATCTACATCAACTCCGGTCTGCAGTTTTAAAAGAGGGAGCCGACCTTGGTGTGGCACATGATGGTGATGCCGATCGTTGTTTGGCTATTGATGCTGCTGGAAATGAAATTGATGGTGATCATATTTTGACGATTTTAGCTAGAAGTTTTAAAGACAGAGGGCTGTTAAAATCTGACACTGTTGTTGGAACAGTAATGAGTAATTTAGGTTTTATGCATGCCATGAAGGATTCACAGATCAACGTTGTCACCACTGCTGTTGGTGATCGTTATGTGCTTGAGAACATGATTACACATGGATACTCACTGGGTGGAGAACAATCTGGTCATGTGATTATGCGAGATTTTGCCAATACTGGTGATGGAATATTGACCGCCTTGCAGTTAATGCAAGAGGTTGTTCGAACTGGAAAAACACTTCAAGAGTTGAGTGCAACAATGGTTCGTTTTCCACAAGTTTTGATAAATGTAAAAAATGTAGACAAAAACAAATTGGACCAATCACAAGCAATTGCTCAAGCGGTAAAGAATGCAGAGGATCGCATGGGAGATTCTGGTCGAGTTTTACTGAGAGCATCAGGAACAGAGCCGTTAGTAAGAGTTATGGTCGAAGCTTCCAGTGATAGCCTTGCTCAAGAGGTAGCATCACAGCTAGCTGATCTGGTTAAGAGTGAACTTTCTTAATAGGTTAAGTTCCAATTAACTCAGAATAGAGTTACAAGGCAGAACTAGGAGTTCCTATAATGTGCGGAATTGTGGGTTACACAGGACCGCAGTCTGCATCTATTCCATTAATCGCAGGACTACGACGTTTGGAGTATCGCGGATACGACTCAGCTGGCATCGCACTTGGAACTACGGGCAAACTTTTTGTTGAAAAAAAAGCAGGAAAACTATCGAATCTGGAAAGCGCACTTGATTCCTCATTACCCTCTGTGCACTCTGGAATTGGGCATACGCGATGGGCAACACATGGTGGACCAACAGATCAAAATGCACATCCTCATCTAGACAATGAAGGAAAGCTTGCTGTTATTCACAACGGAATCATCGAAAATTACACAGAGCTTCGTATCGCCCTAGAAGCCAAAGGTCACAAGTTTTCATCTCAAACAGATACTGAATCAGTAGCTCATTTGCTCAGTGACTTACGAAAAGAACACAAAGGTGATTTAACAAAAGCAATGAGTGATGCCGTAAAGGTCCTGCGGGGTTCATTTACTCTTCTTGCAATTCATGCAGACAAGCCCGAAGAAATTGTTGGTGTTCGACGCAATTCTCCTTTAGTTGTTGGAGTCGGTAAAGGTGAAAACTTTATGGCATCAGATGTTTCTGCATTCATCGAATACACAAAACAAGCGATCGAATTGGGTCAAGATGAAGTAGTCACAATGGATCCAACATCAGTAGTGGTGACGGATTTGAATGGAAAAGTAGTCAAACCAAAAACCTATGAAATTTCCTGGGATGCAACTGCAGCGGAAAAGGGTGGGTTCGCACATTTCATGCTCAAGGAAATTTTTGAACAGCCCAAGGCAGTTGCAGATACGTTGATTGGACGCCTCAGCGATAACAATCAAATACTCCTTGACGAGCTTCACATGAGTAAGCAAGAGATACAGTCACTTAAGAAAATCACAGTTATTGCCTGTGGAACTGCCTACCATGCAGGTTTAGTTGCAAAGTATGCGATTGAAAAATGGGCAAAGATTCCAGTTGATGTGGAAATTGCCAGCGAGTTTAGATACCGAGATCCAATTATTGACTCAGCAACTCTGGTTATTGCTATTTCTCAATCAGGTGAAACTATGGACACATTAATGGCCGTAAGACATGCAAAAGCCGCTGGTGCACGAGTGCTCTCTATTTGTAATACAAATAGTTCAACGATTCCAAGAGAATCCGATGCAGTTTTATATACACACGCTGGACCAGAGATAGCAGTTGCTTCAACTAAAGCCTTGTTGACTCAGATAATTGCGGTGTACTTGATTGGATTGCATTTAGCACAAGCAAATGGTTCATTGTCAGATAACCAGGTGCACGAAATATACAACGAGCTTCTAGAACTCCCAGGAAAGATTGAGCAAATCTTAGAAACTGTTGAACCATTACGAGAGTTGACACGTAAGTTTGCAAGAAACGATACAGTTCTATTCTTAGGAAGAAACATTGGTTACCCTGTTGCACTAGAGGGTGCGTTGAAATTGAAGGAGTTGGCATATATTCATGCTGAGGGATTTGCTGGCGGAGAACTCAAACATGGGCCTATCGCATTGATCGATCAAGGAACTCCAGTAATTGCGATTCTACCTGCGGGCAAAGAACACGCACTGGACGAAAAAATGCTCAGTAATATTCAAGAAGTTAAAGCACGGGGTGCTCGAGTGATTGTTATAGCACAAGAGGGTGTTGTGGTTGAAGGAGCAGAACATGTGATCACAATTCCGATAGCTCGACCAATTTTTCAACCAATACTTGCAACTGTACCTTTGCAGGTTTTTGCATACGAAATGGCTGTTGCAAGGGGTAATGATGTTGATCAACCAAGAAATCTGGCAAAGTCCGTAACGGTTGAATAATGTTAGTTAAAGCAGCAATTAGAAGAAAGCAAATGTTTCGGGCTTTTCGCTGGTCCTTACTTCTTCTATTTGGTTTTTTATTGGTGACTCATCAAGTCATAATTAATGGTCCTCTCGTTACCTACGATGAAGAGATAGCTAGCCAACCTCAACCAGAGTTTGAGGGAGTACAAGAGTTCATTCTTAGGCGACTTGATGATCTTGGACTCCGTGGGCTAACCGCAACGGTACTTTTAATTGCAGCTGCTTTTATTGCATATAAATTCAAAACATGGCGCCCACTTAATCTAGCTTTTCTTTCAGTTGTTCTGCTCAATTTAGTTGTTGGAGGATTCAAAATCATGTTGGGTCGAACAAAGCCTCGGGATGGCTTTGACCTACTTCATGCAGGGGGAATGTCATTTCCAAGTGGTCATGCATCCAACGCCGTTCTATCCTGGGGGATTTTGGCATACATTATTTATCGCTATGCAAAGGTTGATAGGTATCAAGGAAAGTTAGCAACTGCTGGAGTGGTTGCAATTACTCTGACTGTTTGCATAGTTTCACTTATACGTCGTACGCATTGGTTTAGCGACTTACTGGGCGGTATTTTTATTGGTAGTGCACTGCTTGTAGCCGTTATTGCGATTGATAGATATGTTCCGTCAAAAAGCCAATTGCACTAGAGTTCACCCATGTTTGAAAACCGCGCTGAAGCACGGATCGATCTTTCACGATTAACTGAAAATATCGAACTTCTAAAAAACAAGTGCAACACTAAGTTATTAGCCGTTGTAAAAGCTGATGCCTATGGACATGGATTAGTAGAAGTTGCCAAAGCTGCAGAATCGGCTGGAGCAGATTGGCTAGGAGTTGCGTTACTAGAAGAAGCGATCACTTTACGAAAAAACGGACTTAAGTCTCCAATTTTAGCTTGGCTAGTACCGCCAGGATCAGATTTTCAGTCTGCGGTAGATCTTGATATTGATGTTGCCATTGCAGACATCAAGGCATTTAATGAAGTTTCACAATTAACAGTCAAGCCTCGGATTCACATTGAAGTAGATACCGGCATGAGTAGAGGTGGCTTTTTAGATGAGTGGAATGAGTTCCTTACATCTGATTTTTCACGAGTAACTATTGTTGGAGTATTCTCTCACTTTGCCAGAGCCGACGAGCCGCAGGAAAAGCAGAATATTCAACAGTTAAATCAATTTAAAAAGATGGTTAGCCAATTAGAAGCAGTTGGAGTACATCCACAGTTTAAACACTTATCAAACTCAGCTGCTACTTTTATGAACCCCGATGCCACTTTTGATTTTGTTCGTGCTGGAATTGCAATGTATGGACTTTCACCAGATGTTAAATCTTTGGGAGATAGCAACAAACTTTCACTCAAACCTGTGATGCAAGTACGTGCGAAACTTCACCTAGTAAAGAGCGTGCCGGCTGGATCTGCAGTTGGTTACGGCGCATCACATGTAACAAAGCATGCAACAAAACTAGGAGTTATAGCGATGGGTTATGCAGATGGCATTCCCCGAATAGCTCTTAACGCTGGAGTATTTGTAAATGGTGGCAAGGCACCGATTATTGGTCGAGTCTCTATGGATCAATTCGTTGTTGATTTAGGCCCAAACTCTTTAGCTAAATCTGGGGATTGGGTGATTATTTTTGGTGATGGATCGCGCGGGGAATACACAGCAGATGACTGGGGAGATGCTTCTTCGAGCATAAATTACGAGATAGTTACACGAATTGGCCCTCGTGTGCCTAGAATCTACGCACCTCATGTCTACTAACTCACCGCTGCTGCACGCCAAGGGCGTTTCTATATCCTTTGGTGGTTTGCGCGCACTCAATGATGTGCATTTGCAGTTAAACCATGGTGAGGTTGTTGGAGTTATTGGTCCAAACGGTGCGGGAAAGACAACTCTATTTAATGCAATCTGTGGCTTAGTGGAACCAGATACGGGCACACTCGAACTAGATGGCCATAAGCGTTCTTGGCCTAAACCATATGAGTTAGCCGATTTAGGAATTGCCAGAACATTACAAGGAGTCGGTTTATTTCCCGAACTAACTGTCTTAGAGAACGTAATGATTGGTGCACAGAAATTTGCTAAAGCAGGCATAATCTCTGCGGCTTTTGGATTCGATGCCCGTGATGAAGCCGATCTACGAAATCGCTCCATTAACGCTCTTGAAAGAGTCTTTGGAATGACTCTGATGAACCGCCGAACTGACACACTCTCATATCCAGATACCAAGCGCGTTGCAATTGCCAGAGCATTAGTTTCAGAGCCAAAGGTTTTGATGCTTGACGAGCCGGCTGGTGGACTTGGACCTCGTGACATCGAATGGATGAATAACTTGATTCGCAATCTAACTTCCACGATGTCTGTATTAATCGTGGAGCATCATATGGATGTAGTTATGTCTGTTTGCGACCGTATCTATGTATTAAATTTTGGCGAAGTAATTTCAAGTGGAACTCCAGATGTTGTTCGACGTGATCCAGGCGTTATCGCTGCCTATCTTGGAACCGGTGCCAAATGAGCCTAATCATTCGAAACTTAACAGTTGATCACGGCGCAATTAGAGCAATCAATAATCTGTCATTTATTGTTGAAAAGAGAAGGTTGACGGCTGTCATTGGCGCAAATGGTGCCGGGAAATCGACGTTGCTTCGAACTTTATCTGGTTTAAATCCAGCTACTTCAGGAAAAGCGAGTTGGGGAGACCACAATTTACTAAAAGGAAAAGCAGAGAAACATGTTCGAAACGGCGTTAGTCATGTCTCTGAAGGTAAGTCCGTAATTCCAGAGTTAACCGTTGAAGAAAATCTAGATCTCGGAGCATTATGGCGCGGGAGCAGGAAAGAATCAGAAGCGACAAAGAAGTATGTTCTGGAATTATTTCCACGGTTAGGTGAGAGGTTAAAGCAACGTGCCGATACGTTATCTGGCGGTGAAAGACAGATGCTTGCAATTGGAAGATCGCTTATGGCAAAACCAGATTTGTTGCTTTTAGATGAGCCTTCACTTGGTTTAGCTCCACTTGTTGTTGAACAGATTTTCCAAACAATTCGAGATGTTGTTAACTCCTCAAGTGTGACAGTTTTACTTGTAGAGCAAAATGCGATGGGAGCTCTAAAAATTGCCGACATTGGAGTTGTTTTAAACCTTGGAAAAATTGCTGCAATTGGTCCTGCAGCAGATCTCATAGCTGACCCAGCCATTCGCGCTGCATATTTGGGGTTCTAAGATGCTAAAGCTACTTAATACAATTCTTATTGGACTGTCAACTGGAGCGATTTACAGTTTAATGTCTATTTCCTTAGTACTTGTATGGCGCTCGACTCGGGTAGTTAATTTTGCACAAGCTGGCCAGGCTGTGTTTTCGACATATATTGCATACGAAGTTTCTTTGCGAACTGGCAATTTTTGGCTAGCGCTATTGTGTGCAGTTCTTTCAGGTGCCCTATTGGGTGCATTCATTGATTTCTTTTTTATGCGCATGTTATTTAAGCACGTTACATCTGGTCCAATTAGAGCAATTGCCCCAGTTGTCGCAACCCTTGGATTACTAGGAATTATAAGAAGCGCAGTTGGATACATCTGGGGTGTTGAAGTTAAACCATTGGAACCTCCTGTTTCTACCGATGGAATTAGAATTGGCTCAGAAGTCCTTCCATTTTCAACCTACGATGCATTAATTCTTTTGATTGTATTTGTTGTTTTGATGATTCTGACATTTATTTTTCAACGCACAAGTCTAGGACTTTCCTTAAAGGCATCTGCTTTCTCACCAGAGATCTCACGTTTATCAGGAGTAAGAGTTGACCTAACGCGCACAGTTGGTTGGGCAATTGCAGGGGCGTGCGGTGCGATTGCTGGTGTACTTGCAACGCCAACATCTCTGCTTTCACCAAACTCGTTAGACATTCTTCTAGTTTTTGGTTTTGTAGCCGCAGTTATTGGTGGACTTGAGAGTATGTTAGGCGCAGTTGTTGGTGGAATTCTTCTTGGCCTCGGCGTTACATTTATTGCAAACTATGTTGGTTCGACCTTGGTTTTCTTGTCAGCATTTGTTTTCTTGATCATTGTTCTACTTGTTAAGCCAGCAGGAATAATTTCTGGTAAACGGAGTCGAAATGCCTAAAAAACTAAAGGTTCGTTTGAGCTTATTCATCCTCTTAGGATGGGTGCTACTTTTATTAGGTGATCGAGTTGATGAACTTCGTGTTTATCAGGGAGCCAGTATTGCAGTCTATGCAATAGCAATTGGATCAATCGTTCTACTAACCGGCTACTCTGGACAGATTTCACTTGGGCATGGCGCACTTATGGCAGTGGGTGGCTATGTTGCCGCTCTTGCTTCATTCGAGTTCGGTGTTCCATTTTGGGCCGGATTTATTCTTGCCGCGCTCTTCTCTGGAATGTTCGGTGGACTCTTAGGAATTGCAGCAGCTCGTTTATCTGGTCCTTACTTGGCAGGAACAACTCTGGCACTTGCCGTTGGACTTCCATCACTTGCAAACCAGTTTTCAATTTTAGGCGGAGAACAGGGTCTTTACTTTGATATCGGTATGCCTCCGGCGATATTGGGTGAAAGCTTTACCCAGTACAAATGGTTTTATTGGATCGCATCATTGGCGGCCCTAATTGTTTTCTTCTTGCTTTCAAACCTATTGTCGTCACGATACGGCCGAACATGGCGCGGTATCGGAAGCAATGAAACCGCAGTTGCTCTCTCTGGCTCCAATCCACAACGCCTAAAAATCGTGGCCTTTACCTTAAGTTCGGCTCTAGCCGGCCTTTCTGGGGCTTTGCTGGTAATGACCATTAGTACCGCCTCTCCAAGCGCATTTCCGCTTGCACTTTCACTTTCTGTGGTGACAGGAGCGGTCATCGCTGGCGTGTCGAGCCTTAAAGGTGTGATACTCGGCTCCGTGATCTTGGTAGCCATCCCAGAAGTCGCCGACGCCATTTCGCACCGTGTCGGTGACACTTTGAGAATTAGTTCTACGTTGCCAGGGTTGATCATTAGCGTTTTATTGGTCCTTGCAGTTCTATTTACTCCAAACGGTCCAGGAGAGAATTTGCGCCACCTTCTACACAAAGGAAAATCACACAAATGAGTTCTAATCACAGTTCAAACAAACACAATACGGAGGAAAACATGATGGGTAACACCACTAGGAAGCGCGCAATACTTGCTTCTGCACTGCTTGCTATCACGGGTCTGTTTGCAAGCGCCCTTCCAGCTCAAGCAGCTGAAGTTGGCGTAACTGCAAAAGAGATCAAGTTGGGAATCACATCACCACTCTCAGGAAGAGTTGCTGCTGTGTATGGAAAAGTTCCTGGTGCTATGAACGCCTACTTCCAGCATGTAAATGACAACGGTGGAGTTTACGGTCGCAGCATCAAGTTAATCTCAAAAGATGATGCCTACCTTCCAACATCAGCTGTGGCTCAAACTAACCAGTTGATTCTAAAGGATAAGGTCTTTGCAATTGTTGGAGCTCTTGGAACAGCAAATCACTTGGCCGCCCTTCGTTCGACTAACCTAAGTGGTCGTGGAATTCCAGATCTTTTTGTTAACACAGGATTTAGTGGTTTTGCAGACCCTAAAAAGTACAAGACAACTTTTGCTGTACTACCTTCTTACCGTATGGAAGCCAAAATTATGGCCAAGTACATCAAAGACAATTTGCCAGGCAAGAAGATCGCACTTATCGTCCAAGACGATGACTTCGGTATCGATGCTGCAGCAGGCTTTGCACAAGCCGGTCTAACATTTGAAAAGACAATCAAGTTCCCAGTTGGAAGAGACACTGCTGCAGATGCACAGGGATGGATTACAAATACGCTAAAGCCAGCAAACATTGATCTTGCTATCGTATTTGCAACAACCTCCACAACTGCTGCACTTCTTGGCACATCAGCTGCACTTGGTTACCGTCCAACAAGTGGATGGATGCTTGGATCAGTCGGTGGAGATTCAAATACCCTTATTGCAGGACGAGTTCCATTGGCAATTTTAAATGGAGCAATTGGATTTAACTTTGCACCAGATCCTCAGGATCCTACAGATGAGTATGTAGCTGAATTCAAAAAGATCTACGCCAAGTACGTTCCAGGTTCAACATTTGACCTAACAGTTCTACAGGGAATGAACACAGCAATGCTTACAGTTCAAGCTCTACGTGCTGCAGGAAAGAACCTGACTCGTAAAGGTCTAATCGCTGCAATCAAGGCAAAGGGATCAACTTTTGCTAGTGCAGGATTTACGCCACTTAAGTACTCAAACACTAGCCATGTTGGATACAACGGCTACTGGATCGGTAAGTACAGTGCAACTGGCGCCCTTCTTCCAATCGATGGAAAGCGCACCATTTACACAACAGACTCTGGATCAGGTGCAGTTAAAGTTATAACTTCATCTCGTGCAAAGTTACCTAAAGACGGATTGCCTACAAACAAATGAGGAGCCAATTAATGAATAAGTCACGTCTTGCAGTTTTTGCAACTGCAGCATCACTACTTGCAACTCTGTTGGTTTCAATACCAACAGTGGCCCAAGCTGTCACAAACTGTACATACCAGATAAATTCAGTTTCAGGCGAGCCTTACAAACACTGTACTGGTAAAACTGCAGATGGTTCCAACGTAGAACTACGCGAGCCAATTGGCTACAACGGAACCACATTTGTTTGGTCCCACGGCTACCGCTATAACACAAATCTGCCAGCTGGGATTTCACCTGCCGGTGGAACAACTCCTTACATCATTGATATGACAGCAGAAGCTGGTCCAACAGTTGCGGTAATGGATACGTTGGTTTCAAAGGGTTATGCAGTAGCTGGCTCAAGTTATCCAGAGCAAGGTTGGGGTACTGAGAAAGCAATTAAAGCTAATGTTCAGTTAATCTCTTGGGTAAAAAACACCACAGAGGAAGACACTAAATCAGTAATTGCTTGGGGTGCATCATTTGGTGGCTTCGTAACACAGGCACTTGCTGAAAAGTATCCAAAGCTGATCAAAGCTGCAGCACCTGTTTGTACTGCTGCTGGAAGAGTCGATGCCTCATTAACTATGGCTCAAGATCTCCTTTGGGGACTTAAGACATTCTTTGACCCAACTATTACTGTTAGCGGTTATGCAGCTGGACCAGCAGGTGTGGGCCAAGCAGCAATAAATCTAGGTAAGGTTGCAGCAGTTCTACGACACATTGGTGGAACCATCACCGAGACTGATAACGCAAAGACATGGCCAGCAACATCAACAATGCCGGCTACTGTTAAAGGTATTCCAGCTCGTAGCGCACTTGTTCTCGTTGGCCTAATGGCTGGAGTTCCTACACAAAGCCAAAACTTTGATGCAACTTCATTCCCTGGCGCAGAGTTCGCTTTTGCTCTTGCATTAGCACCAGCTTTGGCCTTGGCTGAAAACGCGGGTTATGCAGCAGGTCTTGGAATCTTTGCAACGCATGATCTTGAACTACGTGCGGGGGGAACCTTCTACGACAACACCAAGACAGATTATGTTGCTCGCGTAGCAGATGAGCGTGCGAGCTACAACGTTGCACTCAGTGGAAATACTGCGATTGACGCCATGCTAGGCGTTCTATCGACACCACTTGCACCTCGCATTACCGCTAATGCAGCTTCGCTTGCTAAGTTCCAAGCAAATATCAAGCACAACGGAGTTGCAAAGGTCCCAACAATTACTTTGACAGGTACTGCAGACATGATTACTCCTGCAGGAAACTCACAGTGGTTAGCTGATAGAAATGCAAAGAACACAAAGAAGTTCCTACCTCTATGGGTAACAACTCCAGAGAAGTGGACTAAGTTCACAGCTCTAGGTACACCAGATACAACTCGCAAAGATTGGCCAAATGGAACAGGTCACTGCCAGTTCACAACTGATCAATTTATGTTGGTTGCAGACCTAGCAATTGCATCTGCAAAGACTGGATCAGTTCCAAGTAATGCAGCGGTAACAAAAGCAGTGGATAAGGTTGAAGGCGTGGTCTTTGACCGCGAATTCTCTGCTCCACTATTGAAGTACTACCAAAAGTAAGTAATTACTTGTAAACAATTACAAGTAAAGAAGGGCCCTCGAGAAATCGGGGGCCCTTCTTGTATTACCCTGTAACCATGCAACATGTGGCATCTGCAGAAGAAATGTTTGATCTGGGAAAACAGATTGGCGCGCAGTGCAAAGCCGGCGATCAAATTTTATTAGTTGGTCCATTAGGAGCAGGCAAAACACTTTTAGCTCAAGGCATAGGAGCAGCCCTTGGTATAGAGGGAATAACTTCTCCCACTTTTGTGATTGCAAGAAAGCACGGGGGCCAGATTCCTATTGTCCATGTCGATCTCTATCGCTTACTAGATAGTGCAAATCTGGCGGCGGCAATCGAAGATTTAGATCTTGAAACAGATGCAGATAAATCAGTAACAATTATCGAATGGGCATCACCAGAGTATTCAGCTCTTCAGGCCGATCGCTTAGAAATTACGATAGATCGCACCACTGAGGTTCGACAGGTCAGTATTAAACCAATCGGTCCACGCTGGAAGAATTTCACATTATGACAATTTCACTTGCAATAGATACTGCTACTTCTAGAACAATTGTGGGGGTAGTCGATAACGGAGTTGTTGTTTTTGAAGAGTTTCATGAAGGTGCAACAGATCACGGCACAGCGATTTCGAAGTTAGTCGCGCGCGCTTTGAAGAGCACCAAACTTATTGACCAGGTTGTTATTGGTATGGGCCCCGGACCATTTACCGGGCTACGAGTGGGAATTACTTTTGCGCAATCCTTTGCATTGGCTAGATCTATCCCCTGGATCGGTGTCTGTTCTTTAGATGCAATTCCTATCGATTCCACAACTAATAATTTGAGTGCAGATGAGTACACAGTTGCAATCGACGCCCGTCGTAAGCAGATCTACTGGGCCAGTTATAAAGCCGGTGTACGCATTAAGGGCCCTGCTGTTGATAAGCCAGAAGAGATACCTACATACATAACCAATGTTTATCCAGATATTGAAAAATTAGTAGAGCAAAGCTCTGTGCAAAATGTGAGAGAGCCGATCTATCTTCGCAGTCCTGATGCGATTCCAACGGCGGAGCGCACATGATTACCTATCGCCAACCAATGGCACTTGATATTCCAACTCTTGTTGTTCTGGACAAAGAGTACTTTCCTTACTCGCCATGGAGTCCGGCTCAATTTAAAGAAGAGTTTGCAGGCATTCCATCAACAAGGTTTTTTGAATTAGCCATTAGCGATAATCAAATAGTTGGCTATGCAGGAGTAATTGCTCCTGGGCCAGATGCAGTAGCTGATATTTTAACGATCACAGTGATCGATGGTTTTAGGCGCCAAGGAATAGCAAAGAGATTGATTGCAGATATCGAAGGTTATTGCCAATCAAAAGGATCTAGCGCAATTATGTTAGAAGTTGCTACAGACAATACTGGCGCCATAGCGCTCTATGAAAAATTAGGTTATTCACAGATCTCAAAGCGAAGTAACTACTATGGTTCAAAAAAAGATGCCTTTGTTATGCAAAAGGAGTTCATCTGATGCAGCCATTAGTTTTAGGGATTGAAACATCATGTGATGAAACGGCAATTGGAATTGTCCGTGGACGGACACTGCTTGCAAATGAAATAGCATCAAGTGTTGATGAACATGCACGCTTTGGTGGAGTGGTTCCAGAGATCGCAGCTAGAGCACACCTAGAAGCGATCCTGCCGAGTATCCAGCGAGCAGTTAAAGCAGCTGGTATCTCACTTCGAGATATCGATGCTGTTGCAGTAACAGCCGGACCAGGTTTAATTGGAGCGCTCCTTGTCGGCGTTGCATCTGCAAGTGGTTTAGCACAGGGACTGGGAAGGCCACTCTATGGAGTAAATCATTTAGCATCTCATGTAAGTGTCGACTACTTAACTCATAGCGATCCATTAGAACCAACCATCGCGCTTCTTGTTAGCGGTGGTCATTCATCGTTACTACAAGTAGATGACATAACGGGTTCGATCACAAAATTGGGCGCAACTATGGATGATGCTGCAGGTGAGGCATTCGATAAAATCGCCCGGATTATGGGAGTGGGTTTTCCAGGCGGGCCTGCAATTGATGTACTTGCAAAATCTGGTAGTGCAACAGCAATTGATTTTCCACGTGGATTAACAACCTCACAAGATTGGCAGAGCAGGCCATTTGATTTTTCATTTTCAGGTTTAAAAACAGCTGTTGCGCGATATCTAGAGTCAACACCAGATTATGCGAAGGGCGATGTTGCAGCATCATTTCAAGAAGCGGTTGTTGATGTCTTATTGCTCAAAGCGCTAGCTGCCTGCAAGCAAACAGGTATTGACTCCCTTGTTATTGCAGGGGGAGTTGCCGCAAATTCCAGATTACGTGAGTTGGCAGTGCAGCGCTGCGAAAAGGCAGGAATCCAACTTCGAATCCCTGCCCCGGCTTTATGTACCGATAACGGCGCTATGGTTGCCGCCCTTGGTTCGCTGTTGGTTAGCGCAGGCCGAGCCCCAGCAGCCGAGGCCTTTGATGCCGATTCATCCATGCCTGTCACCGACATTAACCTGCGCTAAAGCCGGCCCTCACGGCTTATGGGGATTGAGCCAAGGCTGATGGGCTTTCAATTTGTGTCGGGCTTTAACCCAGCCTAGAGTTGGCTTTAGCACTCTCGACCCGAGTCTGCTAACTCGAAAGTCGAATGAGGAAACCTCGAATCTGCGGAGACTTTGATCCACGGATTCAAGAATTCATAGATGAAAGAACTAGAGAAGGAGTCACCACATGGCAATCAAGCCACTAGAAGATCGCATTGTGATTAAGGCAAATGAAGCAGAGACCACAACTGCATCAGGACTTGTTATTCCAGATACAGCAAAAGAAAAGCCACAAGAGGGAACTGTAATTGCAGTGGGCCCAGGTCGCTTTGATGATGGTGTGCGCGTACCTATGGATGTCAAAGTAGGAGATGTAATTCTTTACAGCAAGTATGGCGGAACTGAAATTAAGCACGGCGGAGACGAATTCATCGTTTTGTCAGCACGTGACATTCTTGCTGTAATCGAGAAGTAAATGGGAAAGTCTCTTCAATTTGATGAGCAAGCTCGCCGTGCAATGGAGCGTGGCGTCAACATTCTTGCCGATACAGTAAAAGTAACTCTTGGTCCAAAGGGTCGCAATGTTGTTATTGCTAAGTCTTTTGGTGCACCGATCATCACAAACGATGGTGTAACAATTGCTAAAGAGATAGAACTAAGCGATCCAGCCGAAAACATGGGCGCTCAGTTGGTTAAAGAAGTTGCTACAAAGACCAACGATGTAGCAGGAGATGGAACTACTACTGCAACGGTTCTTGCTCAAGCAATGGTTAAAGAGGGTCTACGAAACCTTGCTGCGGGCGCACAGCCAATGGATATCAAGATGGGTATTGAGGCAGCAGTTACAGCTGTCTCTGAGAAATTAAAGGCTCAAGCAACACCTGTTAATGGAAAAGCACAGATTGCAGATGTTGCAACTATCTCAGCTCAAGATCGTGCTATCGGTGAGTTAATTGCTGAAGCGATGGACAGAGTTGGCAAAGATGGCGTCATCACAGTAGAAGAAGCTTCTACAACAGGATTAGATCTAGATTTCACAGAAGGTATGCAGTTCGACAAGGGCTACATTTCACCGTACTTTGTAACCGATCAAGATCGTATGGAAGCAATCCTTGAAGATGCTTACATCCTGATTTCAGCTAACAAAATCTCAGCATTGGCAGAGCTTCTACCTTTGCTTGAAAAAGTTGCACAAGCTTCAAAGCCACTTTTAATCATCGCTGAAGACATTGAGGGAGAAGCACTTTCTACCTTGGTTGTTAACCGCATGCGTGGTGTATTTACATCTGTGGCTGTTAAGGCTCCAGGTTTTGGTGATCGCCGCAAAGCAATGTTGCAGGACTTAGCAATTCTCACAGGTGGTCAAGTGATCTCTTCAGAGCTTGGAATGAAGCTAGAAGGTGTAACGATTGAAGACCTTGGAAAAGCTCGTCGCATTGTTGTTACAAAAGATGCAACAACAATTGTTGATGGCGAAGGCGACAAGGCTGCAGTTGCAGCACGTGTCTCTGAACTTCGCAAAGAGATCGAAACAAGTGACTCCTCTTGGGATAAAGAGAAGTTGCAAGAGCGTCTTGCAAAGTTAGCTGGCGGAGTATGTGTCATTAAAGTTGGCGCACACACTGAAGTTGAGTTAAACGAAAAGAAGCACCGTCTTGAGGATGCAATCTCTGCAACTAGAGCGGCAGTAGAAGAGGGAATCGTTGTTGGAGGAGGCGCTGCACTTGTGCACGCTGCTGACTCACTAGAAGGTGATCTCGGATTTACTGGCGATAAGGCTGTTGGAGTTCGCTTAGTTCGTAAAGCTTGCGATGAACCACTTCGATGGATTGCCGAAAATGCAGGCCTAGAAGGTTATGTTGTCGTTGCAAAGGTCCGAGCCATGAAGCACAACGAAGGCTTTAATGCTGCAACCGATGTTTACGGTGACTTAGCCGCTGATGGAGTAATTGATCCAGTGAAGGTAACGCGCTCTGCTTTAGCAAACGCTGCATCAATTGCTGCGATGTTTATTACTACTGAAGCAGTTGTTTATGAAAAGCCAGCCGAGCAAGCTGCAGCAGATGCAGCCGGCGGACATGGACATTCTCATGGCCCAGGTGGACATCAACACTAGGTAGTAAGTAATTCTAGAGAGAAATTCTTACAAGAAATAAGCCCCGCGGGATGTTGCTGCGGGGCTTTTTCTCTTCTTAGGAGGAAGAAATCTAAAAGAAATGTTTCTTTATGATGCGTGCGAAATTCCAATTGGCTTAGCAATGATCTCTAATCGATCATCTTCTGAAAGTCCGCCCCAGATTCCATAAGGCTCTTGAACTGCAAGGGCATGTGCGCGACAAGCAGCAATTACTGGGCACGATGCGCAGACTGCTTTGGCAGTGTTTTCGCGATTTCTGCGGCGCGGGCCACGCTCTCCATCTGGATGGAAAAACATCTCTGATGGAAGATCTCTACAAGCACCCTGATACTGCCACTCCCATTCATCTGCAACGGGGCGGGGTAAGCGTGAAGTTTCGGCCATGCTCGTACTGTACAACCGCGCCATAAGTTGTTCAAGTATCTTCGCTTCAAAGCTTGTTCAAATAGCCGTTTCAGGTGGTGAGATAGGCCACTTCACGCCACTATTACCCCATGGACGATGAGCTACTGACCGTCGCTGCCGTTGCAAGGCGCATAGGCGTGGCCCCGGCCACTCTTCGTACATGGGATCGCCGATATGGTCTTGGCCCTTCATTGCATGAGGCTGGCTCGCATCGCCGCTACTGCCCTGCCGATCTAGCCAAACTCACCTTAATGCGCCGGCTAATCTCAACAGGTATTGCACCCTGCGAAGCGGCAGAGCAGGCAAAAGCACATAAGGGCGCCGTGAAGATTGAAAAACTGGTGAACAACTTTGAACATCGCCAAGAGTTAGTCGATGCGCTACACCGTGCCGCATCAATTCTTGATAAGAGTTTTATTGAAACAGTTCTTCGAAAAGATATTGCCGAACATGGTGTTATAAATACATGGACTGAAGTTATTGTTCCGCTTTTGATAATCGTTGGTGATGAGTGGGAACGAACAGGTGCTGGGATTGAAGTAGAGCACATGCTTTCAGAGCTGTTAAAGCGCATTATGCGTGAAGGAGTTCCGGAGATGAAAAAGCCAAAAAATGCCCAGCCTGTTTTATTGGCAGCAGTTGGCGAAGAGGTTCACTGTCTTGCATTGCACGCGCTGGCTGCAGCTCTTGCCGAAAGAGGAATCGAAAGCTTCTTCCTTGGTGCCCGAACTCCACTAGAGGCGATCGATGCAATGGTGCGTCGCTCAGCCCCACCGGCGATATTTTTGTGGGCCCAGTTAAAGCACAACGGTGATGAAAAGTTTTTCCGTGAAATTCCAGCAATTCGCCCCGCACCTCGCATCATCTTGGGAGGACCGGGTTGGAATCTAAAGGATGCCCGTGAGGTCACTTTCGTCCAAGATTTGAGCCTGGCATGTGCAGAAATAGAAGGTGCTGTCGGCTTCTAAAGCCCGGTTAGACTTGCCCCTTCACACGGATTGGGGATGGCTCATGAGCGATAGCGACAAAGTCGCAATGCTGGGCCTGACATACGACGACGTACTTTTGCTTCCGGATGCATCCGAAGTTGTTCCATCCGAAGTCAGCACAGCAACAAAGTTAACTCGCAATATATCCATTGCAGTTCCCCTTGTTTCTTCTGCCATGGATACCGTCACTGAATCACAGATGGCAATTGCAATGGCCAAAGCAGGTGGCATCGGAATAATTCACCGAAATCTTCCAATCCAAGATCAAGTCACTCATGTGAAGTTGGTTAAAGGTGTGGGCCTAGCAGGGGCTGCCGTAGGTGTTGGTGATGATGGTTTTGCCAGAGCTAAAGCGCTCATAGAGGCAGGCGTTGATGTTGTGGTGGTCGATACAGCACATGGTCATCACCGCGCAGTATTAGATTCAATTGCAAGGATTAAGAAATTTTCACCAACTACAGAAATTATTGGTGGCAATGTTGCAACCAGAGCAGGTGCGCAGGCGTTGATTAATGCAGGGGCGGATGCGGTAAAAGTTGGTGTGGGTCCAGGCTCTATCTGTACAACTCGCATCGTTGCAGGTGTTGGCGTTCCGCAAATCACTGCAATTCTTGAAGCATCTAAAGCCTGTAACAAAGCCGGCATTCCATTAATCGCTGACGGTGGACTTGCATACTCTGGCGACATTGTTAAAGCCATCGTTGCCGGTGCTAACTCTGTAATGCTTGGTTCTTTGCTAGCAGGATGTGAAGAGGCGCCCGGTGAGTTAATTGAAATCAACGGAGTTAAGTACAAGGCATATCGCGGCATGGGCTCACTGGGTGCGATGCAATCTCGAGGAGATCAAAAATCATATTCAAAAGATCGCTACTTACAAGATGATGTTTTGTCAGAAGATAAGTTGGTTCCAGAAGGAATCGAAGGCAAAGTCGAATTTCGTGGCAAAGTTGCAGAGGTAGTTCACCAGCTAGTCGGTGGACTTCGATCTGGAATGGGTTATGCAGGAGCACCTGACATTGAAACACTTCGACGAGAAGGCCACCTTATTCAGATTACAGCAGCAGGTTTGCAAGAAAGTCATCCGCACGATGTGGCACATGTTTCCGATGCGCCTAATTATCAAGTGAAAGGCCGTTAATGACTCACATTGAGATAGCACCCGGAAAGCGCGCTCGCACAGCATATTCATTTGATGACATCGCTATTGTGCCAAGTCGTAGAACTCGTGACCCAGAAAATGTTTCTACAGCATGGCAGATCGATGCCTATAAGTTTGATCTTCCAATGTTGGCAGCTCCAATGGACTCTGTAGTCTCACCCGATACTGCAATTGCAATTGGAAAGTTAGGTGGCCTTGCAGTTCTAAACCTTGAAGGACTGTGGACTCGGTATGAGGATCCACGTATTCCTCTTGGAGAAATTGCATCAATGCCAGATAAGAACGCAACAAAACGTATGCAGGAGATTTATACAGCGCCAATTCGTCCAGAGTTGATTAAAGAGCGCATTCAACAGATTCGAGATGCGGGCGTAACAGTTGCAGCTTCATTGTCACCTGCACGAACTGCCGAACTTCATAAGGCAGTAATTGCCGCAGGTGTAGATATTTTCGTTATCCGCGGAACAACTGTCTCTGCAGAACACGTTGCAGATCAAAACGAAGCTCTGAATTTGAAGAAGTTTATTTATGAACTAGATGTACCAGTAATTGTTGGTGGTGTTGCTACTGCAACTGCCGCACTTCATTTAATGCGTGCAGGTGCAGCTGGTGTTTTAGTTGGCTTTGGCGGCGGCGCTGCACACACAACACGTAAAGTTTTAGGAATTGAAGTTCCCATGGCATCTGCAGTTGCTGAAGTTGCTTCTGCACGCCGTGAATATTTAGATGAATCCGGTGGACGATACGTTCACGTTATCGCTGATGGCGCAGTAGGTAGAAGTGGCGATATTGCAAAAGCTATTGCATGTGGCGCAGATGCAGTGATGATGGGTTCACCTCTTGCTAAAGCAGTTGAATCACCAGGTCTTGGTTGGCACTGGGGATCAGAGGCTCATCATCAAGTACTGCCGCGCGGTGAACGAGTATCTGTAGGAACAGTTGGAACTCTCGAAGAGATTTTACTTGGACCTTCACATACATCAGATGGATCAATGAATTTATTTGGTGCACTTCGTCGAGCAATGGCAACGTGTGGATACTCAGATGTTAAAGAGTTCCAACGCGTAGAGGTACTTATTAATCGTGGCTAAAACTGGTGGCGTACTAGTAGTTGATTTTGGCGCTCAATACGCCCAGTTAATTGCTCGTAGGGTCAGAGAGGCCAATGTCTATTCCGAGATTGTTCCATCAACAATTAGTGCTCAAGAAGTAAAAGGTAAAAATCCAAGCGCGATAATTTTATCTGGTGGCCCATCAAGTGTGTATGCAGATAATGCCCCAAAAATCGATGAGGCTATTTTTTCTCTTGGGCTCCCAATCTTTGGAATTTGTTACGGATTTCAAGTTATGGCAGCAACTCTTGGGGGAGTAGTAACCCGCACGGGCAAATCAGAGTTTGGTCGCACACAAACAACTGTTGTAGCTGAGTCAAAAACATTTGATGGCCTTAATTCACAACAAAAAACATGGATGTCACATGGTGATGCCGTAACAAAAGCTCCAGAGGGATTTATAACTACAGCTTCAACTGAATCCACGCCGATTGCTGCATTTGAAAATGCCACAGGCACTTTGGCCGGAGTTCAGTTCCATCCAGAGGTTATACACACAGAGTACGGACAAAAAATCTTAGAGAACTGGTTGATCAACATCGCTAACTGTGAGGCAACTTGGACAACAAAAAACATTGCAGAAAATGAAATTGCACACGCTAGAGAGATTATTGGAAATAAGCGAGTGATTTGTGGATTATCAGGTGGCGTTGATTCAGCAGTTGCTGCGGCAATAATTCAAAGAGCTGTCGGAGATCAATTGACATGCGTATTCGTAGATCATGGCCTATTGCGCAAAGGGGAGGCCCAGCAGGTTGAAAGTGATTTTGTTGCAACTACTGGTATAAAACTTGTCACTATTGATGCAGCCCAACAGTTTTTAACTGCGCTCAAAGGGATTACCGATCCAGAAGAAAAACGAAAAATAATTGGCCGTGAATTTATTCGAGCATTTGAATCGGCTGCTCGGGATATTGCCTCAGATGCAGATGTTGAATTTCTTGTGCAGGGGACCTTGTATCCAGATGTAGTTGAATCTGGAGGTGGAACTGGAACAGCAAACATTAAATCCCATCACAATGTGGGTGGCCTTCCAGATGATCTGAAATTTAAATTAATAGAGCCCTTGCGTTCACTGTTTAAGGATGAGGTTCGACAAGTGGGAATTGAATTAGGACTTCCTGAAGAAATAGTTTGGAGGCAACCATTTCCTGGACCTGGTTTAGCAATCAGAATTGTCGGAGAAGTTACACAGGAACGGCTAGCTCTCTTGCGCCATGCAGATGCAATCACTCGCGAAGAGTTAAAGCTTGCTGAATTAGATAGGGATATTTGGCAGTGCCCCGTAGTTTTGCTTGCAGATGTGCGTTCAGTTGGAGTCCAAGGCGATGGGCGAACATACGGTCATCCAATAGTTTTACGGCCAGTTTCATCCGAAGATGCCATGACGGCTGATTGGTCCCGAATTCCCTATGAGGTACTAGAGAAGATATCTACACGAATCACCAATGAAGTTCCAGATGTAAATCGAGTGGTTTTGGATGTGACTAGTAAGCCACCTGGCACCATTGAATGGGAATAAATTAAGGGTTTTCACAGGGTTATAAATTATGCTGACCCCATGTTTGAGCAGATACACAAGAGCGTTCAAAGCGAAGCAATTTTTGCTAAGGCTTTTGTTTCCCTCTTCATAGTTTTGATGCTGACGGTTTCCGTTAATTCAGCCGATGCTTCGACAAAGTCAAAATCTGTAAAGAATTCAAAAGCTGAAGAGATTAAATGCAATCCGAGCAATGCAAAGGCCCACTCGCCAAAAGAAGTCACTCCGGCAGAAGGAAAACCAAAACGTCTTCCAAGAACAATTACTTTAGAGACTAACTGTGGTGATATTCAGATAACGACTTTAGCCAGCAAAGCCCCAGTGACAGTTGCGCACATGGTCAAACTTGCAAGAAATGGATTCTTTGATGAATCTATTTGCCACCGTTTGATTAATCGTGGTGCTTATGTTTTGCAGTGCGGTGACCCAACTGCGACCGGTAAAGGTGGACCAAAATTTGTCTTTCAAGATGAAAATCTTCCAATGGGCGCAGAAGGAAATTATCCAGAGGGAACAGTTGCCATGTGGAATAAAGGGCCTGGAACAAATGGAAGTCAGTTCTTTCTTGTCTATTCCGATACAACTTTAATCAAGGGCAACTACACCATTTGGGGCACCATTACCCAAGGTCTAGAAATTGTTAAGGCGATTGCAAAAATGGGTGTACGTGGTGGTGGCTTAGAAGGTGCTCCAAATCAGATGATCTCTATTGAAAAGGTTATTATTTCAAACTAGATCAAGTGCCAAAACAAGACAGATTTAGTCTGTATGGATTATTTTAAATGCTTCAGCCAAGCGACCATCAGGAAGTCCACCAAATCCTGCATTTCGTTGACCCCAATCTCGCAACATATTCTCTAACTCTTTGTTTTGTGCAGTTTGCGAAACATGTGCATGTAGGGCGGCAAGTTTTAAATTAAATGTGTCGGTGATATCAACCCAGTGATCTGGGTTAGCAAAACCCATTAGCCAGATTTCTCTAACGCGCCATGGCGCAAGATTTTCTTTCTCCAATAAGTCTGTAAATGCAAAGGGATTTCGAGCATCTGGGTACACGGCCTGCACGGCAGCCTCACCTGCGGCTAAATGATCAGGGTGACTGGCGCCAATGCGATCCCAATTGCGCTCTGGACTTTGGCAGACAATGCGATCAGGTCGAGTGCGTCGAATCTGTCGAACGATGTCTTTACGAAGTTCGATTGTCGCTTGCAAGTGACCGTCTACATAATTTAAAAAAGTAATGTCGCTAACGCCTATTTCTGAACCGGCTAAACGTTGCTCTCGCTGGCGAACAGCTGGCATTTCTTCTTTAGTAAAACCAGAGTCTTCGCCGCCCTGATCGCCATTTGTGCAAAAAACGTAAGAGACTTCAATCCCTTTTTTTACCCATTGCGCAATTGTTCCTGATGCACCAAAGTCTGAATCATCTGGGTGAGCGCTAATAACTAAGACGCGCTCAATTTCACTATCGGCGATCGGTTCCATAGTTGAACCCTAATAGAATGCCTCCTATGAATGAAATCGATCCGTTGCTAGAGGGACTTAACCCTCAACAAAGCGCGGCGGTTACACATGCTGGTGGCCCACTTTTAGTTGTTGCTGGTGCTGGCTCTGGAAAAACCAGAGTATTAACACGTCGAATCGCATATTTGATGGCACGTCGAAACGTTGCACCCTATGAGATTTTGGCAATTACTTTTACAAATAAAGCCGCTGGTGAGATGAAGGAACGAGTTGGTGAATTAGTTGGCACTGTTGCAAAGTCCATGTGGGTCTCTACATTTCACTCCGCATGTGTGCGCATTTTGCGACAAGAAGCTAATCGTCTTGGATATAGCAATACATTTAGTATCTACGACTCTGCAGATTCACAGCGCCTCATCACAATTGTGGCAAAAGAGTTAAATCTTGATCCAAAGCGTTATCCAGCCCGAGCGTTTCAGTCAGTGATTTCAAATGCAAAAAATGAACTGCTTTCCCCCCAGGATTATTTGAAGGCCGCTTCCAATCAATTTGAACAAGTTGTCGCAGATGTTTACACGATCTATCAGGGTCGGTTAATGAGAGCTAATGCAATGGATTTTGATGACTTAATTTTGAAAACTGTAGAAGTTTTGCAGCGATACCCTGAAGCAAAAGCAAGGTTTAGATCTCGATTTCGACATGTGTTAGTTGATGAATATCAAGATACAAATCACGCACAGTACATCTTGGTTAAAGAGCTTGTTGGTACAGAGTTAGAGGGCACGGCCCCTGCCGAATTGTGTGTTGTTGGAGATGCCGATCAATCCATTTATGGATTTCGTGGCGCAACAATTCGAAACATATTGCAGTTTGAACTGGACTATCCAAATGCAACTACAGTCTTACTTGAGCAAAACTACAGATCAACTCAAAACATTTTAAACGCTGCAAATGCAGTTATCACTAAAAATGAGAGCCGAAAAGAAAAAAACCTCTGGTCAGATTCCGGCGCTGGATCACCACTGACTGGTTATGTGGCAGAAAGTGAACATGACGAAGCTAATTTCGTTGCAGATGAGATTAGATCTCTTCAAAGAGATGGAAATTCAACTCCGGGAGAAACGGCAATTTTCTATCGCACCAATGCTCAGTCACGCGTATTTGAAGAAGTATTCATGCGAATGGCGTTGCCATACAAGGTCGTGGGTGGGCTTCGATTCTATGAACGTCGAGAAGTAAAGGATCTGTTGGCATATCTACGGGTACTTGCAAACTGTGAGGATGAAATTTCACTTCGCAGAATTATCAATATTCCAAAGCGAGGCATCGGTGACACATCTTTGGATTACGTGGATCAGTTTGCAAATAGTTGTGGAATCTCCTTTTGGCAAGGCTTACTCAGATGCAACGAAATTACTTCAGTGCCAGCCCGCGCTGCACAAGCGATCACTGAGTTCACATCAATGATTTCAGCATTGGGCGTTTTAGTAGAGGCAAAAGTTAAGCCTTCAGTAATTGTTGAGGCGGCATTAGAACAGTCAGGTCTTTTGAAAGAGCTTGCAGATAGCATTGATCCGCAAGATGAGGTTAGAGTTGAAAACTTAAAGGAACTTGTAGCAGTTTCAATGGAATATGAAGAGCGCTCTTTTGAAGAGTTAGGTGAAGATGAAGAGATTTCTCTTGCAGGGTTTTTAGAAAAAGTATCATTGGTAGCCGATGCAGATGAAATTCCAGAAGGTGAGGACCATGGCGGAGTTGTCACAATGATGACGCTGCACACTGCAAAAGGATTGGAATTTCCAACAGTATTTCTCACGGGGATGGAAGATGGAATTTTTCCACATTCTCGAACATTTGATGATAAAAATGAGATCGAAGAAGAACGCCGATTGGCATATGTTGGTTTAACTCGCGCGCGAGAAAGACTTTATATTTCACGAGCGGAGTATCGATCAACGTGGGGAGCCCCAAATTACAATCCACCATCTCGCTTCCTTGATGAAATTCCAGAAGATGTGATCGTATGGCGCAATCAATCATCAGATTCACTCATCTCATCGATGACAAAAAAATCAAGGGTTGCAACTGCTCCTCCACCAAGGGCGACAGGAAAGAAGAGCATAGCGATGGAGTTGGCTGTTGGTGAGCGTGTGTCACATGACACATTTGGATTAGGTACAGTTGTCGCAGTTGCAGGAGCAGGTGAGAAAGCAGAAGCGACAATTAATTTCGGTCAATACGGAGAGAAGCGTTTACTTCTGCGATATGCACCTGTTGAGAAGCTCTAAGATTAGACAGCACCAACTGATTTGCCCATTACAACTGATTGGAAGATTTAGTGGATCTTTTTGAATACCAAGCCCGCGATATTTTTGAAAAGCATGGCGTTCCGGTTCTAGCCGCAGCGATTGCAACAACTGCTGATGAAGCAGAAAAAGCTGCAGAGACTATCGGTGGAAAAGTTGTTGTAAAGGCACAAGTAAAAGTTGGTGGACGCGGAAAAGCCGGCGGAGTAAAGCTGGCTGAAAATCCAAAGGATGCGCGTGAGAAAGCATCTGCAATTCTTGGGATGGATATAAAAGGTCACACAGTTCGTACTGTCATGATTGCAGCGGCAGCGCCGATCGAAGCTGAGTATTACTTAGCAATTCTTCTTGATCGATCCAACAGAACCTTTCTTGTTATGGCATCTGTCTCTGGTGGAATGGATATCGAAGAGGTGGCACACACTGCTCCTGAGAAGTTAGCAAAGATTCCAGTATCTGCAGTTGATGGAATTTCAATGTCAAAAGCAAAAGAAATAGTTGCAGCGGCAAAGTTTCCTGCAGAAGTTGCAGATCAAGTAGCAGATGTGTTACTTAAACTTTGGGAAGTTTTCCAAAGCGAAGATGCAACTTTGGTTGAAGTAAATCCTTTAGTGAAAACATCTGATGGAAAGATCATTGCTTTAGATGGCAAGGTGACTCTGGATGAAAATGCAGATTTTAGACAACCAGAACATCAAGGCTTAGTTGATGAGGCCGGGGAGAATCCACTAGAAGCAGCTGCAAAAGAAAAAGGACTTAACTACGTCAAGTTAGATGGCGAAGTAGGAATTATTGGCAATGGTGCTGGCTTAGTTATGAGCACTCTAGATGTTGTCGCATATGCCGGTGAAAAACATGGAGGTGTGCGACCAGCTAATTTCCTAGATATCGGTGGCGGTGCATCTGCTCAAATCATGGCTGATGGTCTTTCAATTATTCTCGGCGACAAAGATGTTAAGAGTGTTTTCGTCAATGTATTTGGGGGAATTACCGCCTGTGATTCTGTTGCAAATGGAATTGTTCAGGCTCTTGAATTACTGGGACCAAAGGCGACCAAACCAATTGTTGTTCGCCTCGATGGCAATAATGTTTTAGAAGGTCGTGCAATTCTAAAAGCAGCAGCCCACCCTCTTGTAGAACAAGCTGACACTATGGATGGCGCAGCTAATCGTGCTGCAGAATTGGCGGCAAAATAATGACGATCTTTATCAACGAAACTAGCAAAGTAATTGTGCAAGGCATGACAGGTTCGGAAGGCACAAAGCACACTCGTAGAATGTTGATCTCTGGAACCAATATTGTTGGTGGAGTCACTCCAGGAAAAGGTGGCCAAGTTGTAGAAATTGAAGGCCACAATCTTCCCGTGTTTAACACCGTGGCCGAGGCTATGGCCGCAACTGGTGCAAATGTTTCAGTTATCTTTGTTCCACCTAAATTTGCTAAGGCAGCAGTAATTGATGCGATTAATGCCAAAATGCCTTTAGCGGTTGTTATAACTGAAGGTATTCCAGTTCATGACTCTGCAAGTTTTTACACCTATGCACAAAGCGTGGGAACAACACAGATCATTGGGCCTAACTGTCCAGGGTTGATTAGTCCAGGAAAATCAAATGTTGGAATTATTCCTGCAGACATTACGGGCGCAGGACCAATCGGTCTTGTTTCTAAATCAGGAACTCTGACCTATCAAATGATGTATGAGCTTCGTGATATTGGATTTAGTACAGCAGTTGGAATTGGCGGCGATCCTGTAATTGGCACAACACATATTGATTGCTTGCGTGCATTTCAAGATGATCCCAATACAGAGGCGATCGTAATGATCGGTGAGATTGGTGGAGATGCCGAAGAGCGTGCGGCCGCATTTATTTCTGAGTATGTAACAAAGCCAGTCGTTGGATATATCGCAGGCTTCACCGCGCCAGAAGGCAAAACAATGGGACATGCTGGTGCAATAGTTTCTGGTTCATCTGGAACTGCTCAAGGTAAAAAAGATGCGTTAGAGGCAGCTGGTGTAAAAGTTGGTCAAACTCCTAGTGAAACAGCCCGGTTGTTACGGGCAATAATGGGTCGATAACAATGGTGTTGCGCGTACTTGGAGCAGCGTTTCCCCAAGTTTTGCGCAGCATTGCATGGCTCATACTTCCAATATCTTTTATTGCACTTATTGCATGGTCAACAGCAGGAAGTGCAACTGGAAACACGGGCGATCCACTACGTGCAGCTTTATGGATTTGGATTGGTGCCCATCAAATACCTTTTGATTTAACTTTAGGTTCATCGGCATTAGCAGGTCATCTTTCATATCTGCCTTTGGGAGCATTAGTTTTCCCCATACTTGCTATTCGAAATGGAGTCTCCCGCACGGTAGATCGCCTTGATGGCGATACATCATTGATCGCCCCAGCCAGAGTCGCATTTTCGTTTCTCTATACGATTTTTGCTTTACTTGCTTCAATTTTTTCAAAAACCGACGAAGTAATTCCGGTTTGGTATTTTTCACTGATATACGTACTTCCATTCACACTCATTACATCAGCAACAGTTGCTCGTCGCACTTTATTAGGGCAAGGATTTTTATTTGGATCCCGCATTATTGCTCTCTTGCTTGGGATAAGTGCAATAGCACTTGGTATCGCACTGTTGATCAACTTAGATCTAGTAAGGAATCTAACGATAGTACTTCAGCCTGGAATCTTTGGTGGCTTCCTTCTTCTCTTGCTCAATATTCTCTATCTTCCTAATGCAATTGTCTCAACACTCTCGTATTTCTCGGGAGTGGGTTTTGCCGTCGGTTCGCAAACGATAGTTTCACCAATCACTTTCGATTTAGATAAAATCCCAGCGATGCCGATTTTAGGAGCCTTGCCTAAGAATGAATCCTTGATTTCACTATTGGGTGTAGTAGTCATTGTCTTTGCAGGTGCATTACTTGTGACATGGACAGTAGATCTTAAACAGAAAGTGTTAACGCAAAGTTTGATTGTGGCGATTTTGATATCGGCTTTCATAGGCTATTCAGCAAGTGGAGCATTAATTACCGAAGCAATGTCGGCGGTTGGAACATCACCATGGAAGTTCACCACCGCCATCGCTATTCAACTGGGATTGGGGGCATTTTTAGCAATCTACGTACCTAGATTGTTTAAACGCAGTTGAGACCTTTCATCGGAAACAGCATGAGAAAAACGGTTCTAGATGCCGTAAAAGCCGTTGAGATAGTCATGTACATCAGAGATGTTCGACATTTCTCACACCTCTGAGTCGATACGATAGTGCCATGAGCGCACAGTTATTAGATGGCAAGGCGTTAGCTGCCACCATCAAATCCGATCTTTCTAAGCGCGTATCGAAGTTAAATTCAGAAGGTGTATTTCCGGGTCTAGCAACAATTTTGGTGGGTGAAGATCCTGGTTCTCTTTCTTATGTCTCAGGAAAACATCATGACTGCGAAGATGTTGGAATTAAATCCATTCGTATCGATCTACCTGCCAATGCATCTGAAAAAGATGTCCTTGCAGCGATTTCTGATTTAAACAACTCAAAAGAGTGCACCGGATTTATAGTTCAACTTCCATTACCAACAGGGATTAGTACACAGAAAATACTAGAAGCAATCGATCCAAAAAAGGATGCTGATGGATTACACCCACTTAATCTAGGGCGATTAGTTGCTGGTTTTGATGGTCCAATCCCATGTACACCTAGAGCAATTGTTGAACTACTTGAACATTATAAAATTCCAACCCAAGGTGCAAAAGTAACGGTGATTGGTCGAGGCATAACAGTTGGTCGCCCACTTGGACTTTTGCTCACTCGTAAAAAAGAAAATGCAACAGTTACCCTTACTCACACTGGGACTAAAGATTTGACTAAGCACACTCAATCAGCCGACATAGTGATCGCTGCAATTGGACAGGCGAATTTTCTTAAGGCCGAGATGATTAAAGAAGGCGCAGTTGTTATTGATGTTGGAATTTCACGGTTTCAATCTGGATTAGTAGGCGATGTTGATCCGAGTGCGAGTGCAAAATCTTCTTTTTTTGCGCCCATGCCAGGAGGTGTGGGGCCAATGACTCGTGCGATGCTCTTGAAGAATGTGGTTGATGCATGCAGTTAAATGAACGTCTTATTTCACTCTTAAGTTACGGCGCCGTTGCCTTGGGTATAGCTCTTGGAGCCTTTGGAATAGTGCGAGGCGGATCACTATTTATCGCCCTTGGTACAGCGGGCATTGCACTTAAATCCCGGAATTTTCGAACTCTCGAGTTTTATATTCCGCTTGCAATCGCTATCGCTCTATTTGTTGTGGCAATTGCACTTCCTCGCGGGCGGTAGAGTTCACCTATTCGCAGATTCACACGAACGGGGTCAGGATGGCTGGGAAAGTCACAGTAGTCGGTGCAGGATTTTATGGTTCAACAACAGCTCTTCGTTTAGCTGAGTACGACATATTCGACACCGTAGTTTTGACGGATATTCTTGAAGGTAAGTCAGAGGGTTTGGCTTTAGATATGAATCAATCTCGCTCAATCGAAGGATTTGAAACCAAGATCATCGGAGCAACAACCACCCCCGAAGGTGCTGGCTATGAAGCAACAGCAAATTCAGATGTTGTAGTAATTACTGCAGGTCTTCCCCGTAAACCTGGCATGAGCCGTATGGATTTAATCGGAGTAAATGCTGGAATCGTGCGTGGGGTCGCAGAAAATATTGCAAAGCACTCACCAAATGCAGTCATCATTGTCGTATCAAATCCACTTGATGAAATGACAGCCCTCGCTCAGATCGCAACAAAGTTTCCAAAAAATCGCGTAATGGGCCAGGCTGGAATGTTGGATACAGCACGCTTTACAAATTTTGTGGCAGAAAAGCTTGGCGAAAAAGTTGGCGCAGTTAAGACTTTAACTTTGGGTTCACACGGTGACACCATGGTTCCGGTGCCAAGCCGTTGCACAGTAAATGGAAAGCAACTTTCAGAACTACTTTCAGAAAGTGAGATCGCAGAACTCGTTGATCGCACACGCAATGGTGGAGCAGAAGTTGTCGCGCTGTTAAAAACTGGCTCTGCTTATTACGCACCATCTGCAGCTGCTGCACGCATGGCAAAAGCTGTCATTGAGGATTCTGGCGCAGTAATGCCAGTGTGTGCTTGGGTTGATGGAGAGTATGGGATTTCTGGTGTTTATCTTGGAGTTGAAGCACAGATCGGTCGCAGCGGTGTTGTAAAAATCGTAGAAGGATCACTTACGGATTCGGAAGTTACAGCCCTAAAGGAGGCAGCAGAAGCTGTTCGTGCAAAACAAGCAGATGTTCAAACCCTGTAAGAAACAGTAAGAGGAATTAAAAGAATTCAAGACAGGCACGAAAAGCAAGAGCGTAACTAAGAAAATAGCGTGAAGAGTCGAAGAGAACACTAAGGAGTAAGTATGTCCAAGATTAAAGTTACAGGCACGGTCGTTGAATTAGATGGCGATGAGATGACTCGAATCATCTGGCAATTTATTAAGGACTCGCTCATATTGCCTTACTTGGATGTAAATCTTGAGTACTACGACTTAGGTATGGAAAATCGAGATGCAACAGATGATCAGGTAACAATTGACTCAGCCCGGGCAATTCAAAAGCATGGCGTTGGAATCAAGTGCGCAACAATCACACCTGATGAGGCTCGAGTTGAAGAGTTTGGTCTTAAGAAGATGTGGAAGTCACCAAATGGAACAATCCGAAACATTCTTGGCGGCGTAATTTTCCGTGAACCAATCATTATTAGTAACGTTCCACGTTTAGTACCCCACTGGTCCAAACCAATTGTTATCGGCCGTCATGCATTTGGAGATCAATATCGTGCTACTGATTTCAAAGTTCCCGGTCCAGGAAAGTTAACAATTTCATTTGTGCCAGAAGATGGTTCTGCTCCAACTACTCATGAAGTTTTCAACTTTGAATCCTCAGGTGTAGCCATGGCTATGTATAACGTTGACGATTCAATTCGAGACTTTGCTCGAGCATCACTTAACTATGGGTTACTTCGAAAGTTCCCTGTTTATCTCTCAACGAAGAACACAATTCTCAAGGCATACGATGGTCGCTTTAAAGATATTTTCGAAGAGATCTTCCAAGCAGAATTCAAAGCAAAATTTGATGCTGCCGGAATTTGGTATGAGCACCGACTCATCGATGACATGGTTGCTATGTCGCTTCGCTTAGAGGGCGGATATGTGTGGGCATGTAAGAACTACGACGGCGATGTTCAATCTGACACAGTTGCACAGGGTTACGGTTCGCTAGGTTTGATGACATCTGTCTTAATGACACCAGATGGAAAGATTTGTGAATCTGAGGCAGCACATGGAACTGTTACTCGTCACTATCGCGATCACCAGGCAGGTAAAGCAACTTCAACAAATCCAATCGCTTCAATTTTTGCGTGGACACAAGGCTTGGCACACAGAGCGCTACTTGATAACAACCCTGAGTTGGCAAAGTTCTGCGCAACTCTTGAACGCGTGTGCATTCAAACTGTTGAACAAGGAAAGATGACAAAGGATCTTGCACTGTTGATCTCTAAGGACGCCCCGTATCAAACGACGCAGGAGTTCCTAAGTTCAATCGATGCTAACCTCAAAGTTGCGATGGGTTAAGGGTGAATTCAACCCAACTTGCGGTTAATTGATCGTATACTTGGACCATAATGGAGCCTGAATCGTTTACTTCACTTCTGTTTGACCTTGGCGTTATTGCCGTACTAATTCTAATCGCATCATTTTTCGTTGCTGCCGAGATAGCTCTTATTTCCATGCGCGATAGCCAAATTAAGCAGGTAGCTACTCGCGGAAAGCGTGGCGCTCGCGTTGCAGCACTTGCTCAACACCCCAACAGATTGTTAGCTGCAGTTCAAATTGGTGTGACTGTCAGCGGATTTCTCTCTGCGGCTTTAGGTGCAGATCAGTTAGGAAACTACGTCATTCCTTGGCTGGAGTCACTTGGAATCTCCAATGGCTGGAGTACAACGATTTCACTTATTGGCGTAACTCTAGTGATCGCTTATTTCTCACTTGTGTTTGGTGAATTGGTTCCAAAGCGCATTGCATATTTTAAAGCAGAAGAAATTGCCATGAAGACGGCAGGAATAATCGATATCGTTGCTCGAATTTTTCGCCCAATTATCTGGCTACTATCAAAGTCAACAGACTTTGTTGTTCGAGGATTTGGAGTTGATCCTAAAGAGGCAAGAACTCAAATGTCAGAAGAAGAGTTACTTGATCTTGTAACTGGTCATGCTGCTTTAACCGATGAAGAACGAGATATTGTTGAGGAAGTCTTTAACGCATCAGAACGATCTGTGCACGAGGTAATGGTTCCTCGTACCGAAGTGGACTTCATGGATGCCTCCCTTACTGTTGGAAAAGCAATCGAGTTAGCCGTCGATAAAGCACATTCACGGTACCCAGTTGTTCGTGGATCATCTGATGAAGTCGTTGGGTTTATTCACGTTCGCGATCTTTTGGACACATCTCTCGCAACTAAGGGCACAAAGATTGTCGAACTTGTACGAAACATTATGTATTTGCCAGGAACAAAAGGTATTTTGCCTGCACTCTCTGAAATGCGCACACAAGGTCAACACCTTGCAATAGTTCTAGATGAGTATGGTGGCACCGACGGAATCGTGACGTTAGAAGATCTCGTAGAGGTTTTAATCGGTGATATTCGTGATGAATATGATGACCATAATCAGGAAGTTGCCATAGAAGATCACGCCGGTGATTTTGAAGTTGATGGACTTATCTCTATTGAGGATTTAATCGAGCAAACACGTCTTGAAATTCCTGAGGGTCCATATGAAACTGCAAGTGGATTTGTAATGCACTTCTTAGGCAGAATTCCACATGAAAATGATGTAGTTAATGTAAACGGCATCAAAATCAAGGTTTTAACCATGGAAGGCAAACGCGCGGGTCAGTTGTTGATCACTCCCAACACTTCTGTGTGAAAGAATTAGCACCATGACTGATAAAAGAGTTCTCTCAGGTATTCAACCTACAAGCAACTCATTTCATCTTGGCAATTATCTTGGCGCACTCAAGCAGTGGGTGGAGCTACAAGAAGCACATGATGCTTTTTACTGCATAGTTGATCTGCATGCTCTTACCGGTGAGATCGAACCCAAGTTATTGCGAGAGCGCACCTTAGCCTCAGCTGCGCAGTTAATGGCTATTGGTATCTCTCCTGACAAATCCACACTTTTTGTTCAATCACATGTTCCCCAACACAATCAATTGGGCTGGGTAATGGAATGTATTGCAGGTTTTGGTGAAGCCAGCCGCATGGTTCAGTTCAAAGATAAGTCATCAAAAGCTGGCGCAGACTCTGCGCGTGTTGGACTCTTTACATATCCGATGTTGCAGGCAGCAGACATTCTTTTATATCAAGCCCACTTTGTGCCTGTGGGAGAAGATCAACGCCAACATATTGAACTCACTCGAGATTTAGCTACCCGATTTAACTCTAAATTTGGAGAAACTTTTAGAGTCCCCGAAGGACGTATTTTAAAAGCTGGGGCAAAGATTTATGACTTACAGGATCCAACGTCCAAGATGAGTAAGTCATCAGAATCAACAGCTGGTGTATTAGAGATTATGGATGCTCCTGAAGTAAACATAAAAAAGATTAAGAGTGCGGCAACTGATACCGGTCGTGAAGTTATCTTTGATGAAAAAGAAAAGCCAGGCATTAGTAATTTACTGACAATTCATACATCTTTATCTGGACGTTCAATTACAGAGATTGAAAATGAGTTTGCGGGTAAAGGCTATGGCGACTTTAAAGCCCAAGTAGCAGAAGTTGTGGTTGAGTATTTAAGACCGATTAGAGATCATGCTTTAGAACTTCTTAAAGATGAAGCGCATTTATTGACTCTGTTGCACCGAGGTGGAGAAAAAGCACAAAAAGCTGCTTCAAGTACCCTTGAGACGGCATATAAGAATTTAGGGCTGGTCCAGTAAGAAAACTCACATAATCCCTGTCGAAAATTTCAATGAGGGAACCAGCATCAAAAAACTGCCTATTCAGCGCTCGTTGAGTATCAACCATAACTTTAGAGTTTTCCCAATGTTTACCTAACTTGCGAATTGAACTCGGCGGGTTCTTGAGAATTTACTGTTGAAAGCAATAGGCTCCCGATTACACAAATCTTCTCTATCTGCCCTCAAAAGCATGTATCGAAGGCCCAATTTAACATTTGGAGGAAAATTGAAGAGAGCATCGAAACTTGTAGCAGTTCTTGCTGCAGCAGTTTTAATCACAACAGGCTGTTCAAGCTCATCATCTGATAACGCAGGAGGCGATGTAAAAGTTGGTCTTGCTTATGACATTGGTGGCCGTGGAGACAAGTCATTTAATGACTCTGCTGCACTTGGTCTAGATCAGGCAAAAGAAGAGTTTGGAATTGAAGCTAAAGAAGTAACTGTTACAACTGGTTCAGATTCAGAGCGTGAAGACAAGCTTCGTCTATTGGCAGAAGCTGGTTACAACCCAATTATCGCAGTTGGTTTTCTTTATGCAGGACCAATCAAGGCAGTATCAACAGACTATCCAGACATCAACTTTGGAATCATTGATGATTCATCAGTAGCAGCTCCAAATGTTGCAGGACTTGTATTTGCTGAAGAGCAAGGTTCATACCTAGTTGGTATTGCAGCTGCTCTAGAGTCAAAGTCAGGAAAAGTTGGATACATCGGTGGAGTACGTACACCACTACTACAGAAGTTTGAAGCAGGGTTCGTAGCAGGAGTGAAGGCAACAAAGCCTTCAGCAACTGTTGATGTTAAGTACATCTCCGAGCCACCTGATTTCAGTGGCTTCAATGATCCTGCAAAAGCAAAGGTTATTGCTAAGGGAATGATCGATAAGGGTGCAGATGTTATTTACTCAGCAGCTGGTGGATCAGGTGCAGGTAACTTTGCTGCAGCTATTGATGCCGGAAAAGCTGGCAAGAAGGTATGGACAATCGGAGTTGACTCTGATCAGTACCTCAATGCATCACCAGAGGAGCAGGCAAACATGCTAACTTCAATGTTAAAGCGTGTTGACCGCGCTGTTTATGACGTCATCTCAGCAGCAGTTAACGGAACAACTGTTAACGATGTTTTAGATGCAGCTGCAGGTACCAATGGACGCGTTTACGGTCTAGAACTTGATGGTGTGGGAGTCTCATATTCAGGCGATTACATCACTAAGTACAAGGATCAGATTGATAAGGCAGCTGCCGATATCAAGTCTGGTGCCATCACTGTTCCAACAACGCCATAACGGCAATTAAGAACAGGGTAGTAAGTAGTAAAGAAAGATAAGAAGTGGCATTTGGCCCGACAATGGAGTTAGATCTCCTTGTTGGGCCAAATGTTTTTTTCCAAGAAAGGGAGGCGATCAGTGTCCGTAGCAGTTGAACTACGCCACATCACTAAGCGCTTTCCTGGCGTGATCGCAAATAAAGATGTGTCACTCAAGGTTGAGAGCGGAACAGTCCACGCCCTTGTCGGTGAAAACGGTGCTGGCAAATCAACTGTGATGAAAATTTTGTATGGAATGCAGACTCCAGATAGTGGAGAAATTCTAGTCAATGGACAGGCTGTAGATTTTAAGAATCCAAATGATGCAATCGCAGCCGGTATTGGAATGGTGCATCAGCACTTTATGTTGGCTGATAATTTCACTGTCCTAGAGAACATAATTTTAGGATCAGAGCCAAAGCACGGCCTAACAATCGACTTTAAGTCAGCTCGTGCCAAAGTAATTGAAATGGCAAATCAGTATGGGTTAGAAATTGATCCAGACTTGATGGTGGAAGAGCTTGGTGTTGGCGCACGTCAACGAGTGGAGATTTTGAAGGTACTTTTCCGTGGGGCGCGCATTTTGATCTTTGATGAGCCAACCGCTGTGCTCGTCCCGCAAGAAGTTGATGATCTATTCGCCGCACTAGAAGGATTACGTGCACAAGGAATGGCAATTATTTTTATCTCACATAAGTTAGATGAAGTCTTGCGAGTAGCTGATGAAGTTACAGTTGTTCGCCAGGGCGTAACCGTTGCCCAAGTTAAATCTAAAGACGTTACCTCTCGAGAGCTCGCAGAGCTTATGGTTGGAAGTGAACTCCCACAGCCTCATACTCAAGGCCATACCAAGCGCGATGAGGTTGTGCTCACTCTCTCTGATGTTTGCGTGCCCACTGCAACTGGAAGTCGGGATTTAATCTCACATATTTCTTTTGATCTACACGCAGGTGAAGTTGTTGGAATTGCCGGTGTAGAAGGAAATGGTCAGGCAGAACTTATTGAGGCGATCATGGGCCTTCGCGAGTACACCGGACAGGTTTCCTTCCGTGGTAAATCTGTTGATCATATGAGTGTTGCAGACCGTCATGATTTAGGTATTGGATTAATTCCAGAAGATCGTCAAAGACAAGCGCTAATGATGAACTCACCATTATGGGAAAACCGAATTCTTGGCCATCAACGTGGCAAACCAGTGATGCGTGGATTTATCGTAGATAAACAGGCCACAATCGCTAGCACTCAAACAATCATGAATGAGTTTGATGTCCGCGCACCTGGTCCACAAACTTTAGCTGCAGCCCTTTCTGGAGGAAACCAACAAAAGTTTATTGTCGGGCGAGAGATGAGCAAAGCACCAGCATTACTTCTTGCTTCACATCCAACCCGCGGCGTAGATGTTGGTGCACAAGCTGCAATTTGGGATGTACTTCGCCAAGCTCGCGAAAAAGGAATGGCGATAGTACTGATCTCAGCAGACCTAGAAGAGTTAATTGGAATGTCTGATCGCCTATTGGTTATGTTGCGCGGAACGATTACCGCAGAGCTCAATCCTGCTACGACCACGCCAGAACAATTAGGTTCAGCAATGACGGGTGCAGCATGAAGGCCCAACGTTTCTCAATGACAAAAATTGGTTTGGCAGTGGCAGCGCCGTTATTCGCAGCTTTCTTTTCAATTATTGTTTCTAGCATTGCTGTTATTGCCACAAAAAAATCTCCAATAGATGCTTTCAGTTCTATGTTGGAATATGGATTTCGTACCGGATCGTTGATGGAGATCGTAAATATTGCAACTCCTTATTACATAGCTGCAATCGCGATTGCAGTGACTTTCCGTGCTGGTTTGTTTAATATCGGAGTTGAAGGACAGCTACGCCTTGGGGCATTGTTTAGTTGTTACATCGGGGCGATGTTCGTTTTGCCGCCGGTCTTACACGTTCTAGTTGTCTTCATGATTGCAATGACATTTGGTGGACTCTGGGCTGCAATTGCCGCATATTTAAAGGTTAGGCGTGGAGTTAACGAAGTTATCTCCACCATCATGCTCAATAGTTTGGCTGGTGGGCTTTCTGCATACTTGTTGTCTAAGCATTTTGCAGTTATTGAAGTGGGCTCAAATAACTTAGAAACAAAACAACTTCCAGCATCTGCCCAAGTACCAGATCTCATGCCTATTCTGCGAACATTTGGAGTAGAAGATCAGCCCGGTGGTGGAGTCTATGGAATGTTTTTCGTTGCGATAGCACTTGGATTTACTTTTTGGTTTGTAGTAAATCGCACTCGATTTGGTTTTGAACTCCGTGCCTCTGGAAGTAATCCAATTGCAGCTCGGGTCAGTGGTGTTAACTCTAAAAAGATGACTTTCTTAGCACTCGTTATCTCTGGCGCAATCGCAGGTTTAGCAGGATTACCAGAAGTCTTAGGCCAAACACATACGTATAACCTAGGTTTTAGAGCGGGTATTGGATTTTCAGCAATTGCAGTTGCCTTATTGGGACGAAACTCTGCCGGGGGAATGGCATTTAGTGCTCTGTTGTTTGGCTTCCTAGAGGTTAGCGCTAGATCACTCGAACTGATCGATATTGCACCTGAAACCTATGTCATTATGCAAGGTTCAATTTTGCTGAGCGCAGTTGTTGCATACGAAGTCGTACGTAGATTTAAATTAGTATTGCAGAGCAAAGAGCTTGCAAAAGTGGCTGCACAAGTTACTACAGCGGGGGTTACGAAGTGAAAGCAATGAAGTTTTTGCGTTATGCAACTATGTTGCTGTTCGCTCTTGCCTCCATTAGGGTCATTACAGGGGCATCGAATTTAACAAGTATTGGTACCGCATCTGCGGCGCTTTTGTTATCAGTTCCAATTGTTTTGGCTGCACTCGGTGGCTTGTTCTCGGAACGTGCTGGTGTTGTAAATATCGGCCTAGAGGGCATGATGATTATGGGTGCTTGGGCCGGCGGGTTTATTGGAGCCAAATACGGACCATGGCTTGGATTAATAGCTGCAGTTATTTTTGGCGCAGTTGGAGCGCTAGTTCATGCAATTGCAACCGTAACCTTTGGAGTAGATCACGTTGTATCCGGCGTTGCCATAAACATTATTGCCGCAGGTTTGGTTCGTTATCTTTCAACGCTCATGTACAAAGGTGGTTCGTGGCCAGGCCCATCACAATCACCACCTATTGAGTCGATTCCCCTTAATGGATTACCTGTTTTATCTGGTGGACGCTTCTTCGGTTGGCAAAGTCCAGATGTTTTAACATGGATTTCGGAGAAGAACTGGTTCTTTGTCTCTGATGTTTCATCAGTACTTCGAGGTTTAACTGGCGATCTTTCATATGTAACTATTGTTGCAATCGCATTTGTCCCGCTGGCCTACTTCATTTTATGGAAGACAGCGTTTGGTCTTCGTTTACGAAGTGCAGGCGAGGCACCAATTGCTGCCGAATCTCTGGGAGTCAATGTTTATGCCATGAAGTACGCAGGTGTAGTTATTTCTGGTGGTTTAGCCGGACTCGGTGGTGGCTTTTTAGCAATTGTTGCAGCAAGTAACTACCAAGAGAATCAAGTTGCAGGTCGAGGTTACGTTGGATTGGCAGCGCTGATATTTGGAAACTATCGCCCTGGTGGTCTTTTGGCAGGTGCGGGTTTATTTGGTTTTGCTGATGCACTGCAACTTCGAGATTCGACAGCAATTCACGCTTTGCTAATTCTTATTGCGCTGATATTGGTTTTTGTAGCTTTCCGAAACTTCAAAAAGGGAAACAACCTTTCTGCAGGTTTGAGTCTTGCCTTTGCTGCAGGCTCTCTCTGGTTCTATTTTGCAGTTGATGAACTTCCTGGACAGTTAGTAACTATGACTCCATATATTGCAACACTTCTAGTAATGGCACTTGCATCTCAGCGGCTTCGAATGCCCGCAGCAGATGGAATACCGTATCGACGCGGTGGCATGGGATGAGCTCCTTAGATTGGGATTTGTTGCACAAAGAAGCAATAGCTGCCATGAAAACTGCATATGCTCCGTATTCAAAATTTCCTGTTGGAGTCTCTGCTCTCGTTAGTGATGGACGAATCGTAAAGGGCTGCAACGTTGAAAACGCTAGTTATGGCGTTGGTTTATGTGCAGAGTGCGGTTTGGTCTCCAATTTAATTTCATCTGGTGGTGGGCGCCTTGTTGCAATTGTCTGCGTTGATGGTCAGGGAGATTACTTAGCTCCCTGCGGTCGTTGTCGCCAACTTTTGTACGAGCACGGTGGCCCAGATGCATTACTCATGACAGATGATGGCCCCCAAAAAATGTCAGTAATGCTTCCTTGGGCATTTGGCCCCGATGATTTAGATCGTAACGAGCGCTAAATGATCGAAGCTTTTTCAGCTGCAGAAGTTATTGCAGCTAAGCGTGATAAGCATGTTTTATCTGACGCGCAGATTGATTGGGTGATCGATGCATACACACGAGGCGCCGTTGCAGATGAGCAGATGTCGGCCCTTCTAATGGCAATTCTTCTCAATGGAATGCAGAGCCAAGAGATTTCGCGCTGGACTGATGCGATGATCAATAGTGGCGAACGAATGAATTGGTCTGCTCTTTCTCGTCCTACTGTTGATAAACATTCAACGGGAGGAGTAGGCGACAAGATAACTTTGCCACTTGCACCATTAGTTGCAGCATGTGGTGCAGCCGTTCCACAACTATCTGGTCGTGGCCTTGGCCATACTGGTGGAACTCTAGATAAATTGGAATCCATTCCAGGATGGAGAGCATCGCTATCTAATGATGAAATGCTTAAAGTTTTACAGGATTGTGGCGCCGTAATTTGTGCAGCCGGTGCTGGTTTAGCACCGGCGGATAAAAAACTTTACGCACTCCGTGATGTAACTGCCACGGTTGAATCAATTCCACTCATTGCATCATCAATTATGAGTAAAAAAATTGCTGAAGGAACAAGTGCATTGGTCCTAGACGTAAAAACCGGCAAGGGTGCATTTATGAGTGACCCAGAAAAAGCCAAAGAGCTTGCACACGTAATGGTTGAATTAGGAAAGCGTGCTGGAGTAAATACTGTCGCATTGGTTACTGCAATGGATATCCCTCTTGGGTTGACTGCAGGAAATGCTCTTGAAGTCCGAGAATCTATCGAAGTGCTCTCTGGTGGTGGACCAGAAGATGTTGTGCAGTTAACTGTTTTACTTGCGCAGGAAATGCTCAATCTTGTAGGAATAAAAGATGCCGATCCTGCTGCTGCACTTAAAAATGGAAAAGCAATGGATGTTTGGCGCACCATGATTTCCTCTCAAGGTGGAGATCCAGATGCAAAACTGCCCGTTGCTAAAGAAAATACAGTCGTTCGCGCAGACAAAGACGGAACGATTCTTTCCATGGATGCAATGAAAGTTGGAATAGCCGCTTGGCGATTGGGAGCGGGTCGCTCTCGTCAAGGTGAGAGCGTCCAGGCCGGGGCAGGAATAGAGATTCACGCTAAACCTGGAGATGTCATTAAGGCTGGCTCGCCCCTCTACACGCTTCATACAGACATTGCTGCCACCTTTGCTCGTGCTTTAGAGAGCCTTGAGAATTCCGTTGAGATTGGCGAGCTACTAGCAGGTGGAATCGATAGATTGCCTTTGATTATAGAAAGAATCGTTTAAGGTTAGCCAATAGTTCTTTTAAAATTATAAAGTGGTTTAGATGCCGCTCATGCAGTGAATTAAATAAGACGTGAAGTGAATTGAAAACGAGGTAGAGCAGATGGCTTTAAATAGCATTCCAACAAAAGATCAGATCAAGGCAGTACCAAAAGTCTTATTACATGATCATTTGGATGGTGGCCTACGCCCACAAACAATCATCGATATTGCTCAAGAGATTGGCTATGACCTACTGCCAACCCATGATGCCGGCGAACTTGCTATGTGGTTTCGAGAAGCCTGCGATTCTGGATCACTCGTGAGGTATTTGGAGACATTTTCACACACCATTGCTGTCATGCAACGCCGAGAAGATATTGTGCGAGTTGCACGAGAATGCGCACTTGATCTTGCACGCGATGGCGTCGTCTATGCAGAGGTTCGTGGAGCACCAGAGCTTTTCACGCTAAAAGGCCTAACAATGTCTGACGTAGTTGAAGCAACTATTGAAGGATTTGAATTAGGAACCAAAGATGCAAAAAATGAAGGCTTCACAATTATTGTCCGTTCACTATTGTGTGGCATGCGTCAAAATAATAGATCTCAGGAAGTTGCTGAGTTAGTTGTTAAATACAGAGATAGGGGGGTTGTTGGCTTTGATATCGCTGGTCCTGAAGATGGTTTTCCGCCGAGTGATCAAAAAGATGCTTTTGATCATCTTCGTAAAGAAGATGCCCATTTTACTATCCATGCTGGTGAAGCGTATGGAATCCCCTCAATCTGGGAAGCGATCCAACTCTGCGGAGCCGAACGATTAGGCCATGGAGTTCGTATCATCGATGATATTGATTTCTCTGGGGCTACCCCAAAACTAGGTCGACTCGCATCATATGTTCGAGATCGAAGAATTCCGCTAGAGCTCTGTCCAACTTCAAATTTACAAACAGGTGCTGCAGCAAGTTATGCCGAGCACCCAATTGGCAAACTAGCTCAACTTCGTTTTCGTGTAACGCTTAATACAGACAACAGATTAATGAGTCAAACATCGATGTCATTTGAGATGGAAGAGGCAGTAAAGGCGTTTAATTGGAATTTTGCAGAACTACAACGAGTAACAATTAACGCCATGAAGAGTGCCTTTATCCCATATCCAGAGAGATTAGAGATTATCGAAAAGGTAATCAAACCTGGTTATGAAAAGATTTCATCGGGAACATGACCCATTCAACAATTGATTTTACTGATCCAGAGTTCATTGCTAACCCATATCCTGCATTAAAGGAGTTACGCAAAAGCGATGGTCCTCTTTGGCATGAAGGAATGCAAATTTTTTTGGCTGCCAAACATGGTGATGCCAATGATGTTTTCCGAAACAAATCATTAGGACGAATATTTGCACCAAAAACTCCAGAGTTTGAGTGGGAGATTTTTAACTGGCTACATGCCGACTCAATTTTAGATAGCGAGCCACCTAAGCACACTCGATTACGTTCTCTAGTTGCTAAGGCATTTAACCGTCAAAAAATTGAGGGAATGCGACCTGGTGTTGAGCGGATCACTCAGCAATTACTGGATAGCATTGAGGAGAAAGTTAAATCAGGGGAAACCTTTGATCTGATTGCAGACTACGCCGAACCATTGCCGGTAAAAATTATTGCCGATCTTTTAGGTTTTCCTGAAAGCGATGAACACTTACTTCGTCCATGGTCACAAGCGATAGTAAAGATGTATGAAGTAAATCCATCCCTGCAATATCAAGCAGATGCTAAAAAGGCCGGACGTGAATTTGCAGAGTATGTGCGTGGACTAGCCGAACAACGAAAAAAGACCCCTGGCCAAGATTTGATATCAGAGTTAGCAACCGTTGAAGAAAACGGTGAAAAGCTCAATATGCAGGAGTTAGTAGCAACCTGCGTGTTGCTTCTTAACGCAGGGCATGAAGCAAGTGTGAATGCTTTTGGAAATGGAATGGTTGCAGTTTTGGAGCGAGCTGACCAAACAAAACTCCTACGAGAAAATCCTAGAGAGTTGACCAATACCGCACTAGAGGAGTTCATGCGCTTTGATGCACCCCTACATTTGTTTGAGCGAACCGCCACAGCTGATACTCACATTGGGGGAGTTGAGATTAAGCAAGGGCAAAAGATTGCTGCATTGATTGGTTCAGCAAATCGTGATGAATCAATTTTCTCTTCGGCGGAATCAATGGATGTAACACGAGATCCAAATCCACATATTGGCTTTGGTGCAGGTATTCACTTCTGCCTCGGTGCACCATTAGCAAGGCTTGAAATGAGTGTCTCGCTGCCTGCGTTATGGGAAAAGTATCCAGATATGCAACTGTCCACTAAGCCAGTACGTCGTCCAACATTTGTTTTGCGTGGTTATGAAAGTGTTTTTATCTCCGCTTGATCAGGATATGAAGACTGGGCACCTTTTTTAGTAACGCTTCGAGATGCAACCTTTACACCAAAGCTCATTGCAGTTGCTGGATCATCACCCTTAGCTAAGGCATAGGCAAAACTGCCAACAAAACTATCTCCGGCCCCTGTTGTATCGACTGCCTTCGTTTGTGGTGCCGGACATTTAACAAGTGAGCCTTCAGAATCTATGAAAATTGCGCCCTGACTACCCACAGTTACAATCGAATTTTCCCCAGGCCTAAAGCTTTTTAGAATCTCATCACTAGTTGGCAATTGACCGTGTAGTTCGCGAAACTCTGTTTCATTTGGAATGATCCAATCGCAGAGGTCAATTAACTCCTGTGAGAGTTTTTCAAATGGAGCAGGATTTAAAATTGTTGTGCACCCGCGGCCCTTGGCGGCTTTAAAAGCTGCCAAGGTTACTTCTTGCTTGATTTCACATTGGGCAATCACAATATTTAGGTCAGGAATGTTATTGATTGCATCAACTGCTCTACTGACTTCAATCTCATGGTTTGCTCCAGGAATAATTATGATTCTGTTTTCACCTTCACCATCAACCCAAATATGTGCAACTCCAGTGGGTGTCTCACTTCGATCTACATAAGAAACATTCACTCCAACTTTATTGAAGTTATCAGCTATGGCATCTCCAAAAACATCTTTTCCAAGTTTGCCAATAAAGTGAACATTCGCACCGCACATGGCTGCCATTACTGCTTGATTTGCACCCTTGCCACCAAAACCGGTTGTGAAGACTTCTCCTACAAGAGTTTGACCTGGCTTTGGCAACACACTGGCATAGGCAGTTAAATCCATCATCGCACTTCCTACGACTGCAATAACTGCCGTCTGGTTTTGGCTCATTGCGCTAGGGTACTGGTTATGGAAAAAACTTCAATCATTTTAGATGTGGATACAGGCATCGATGATGCATTTGCAGTTTTATTCGCAGCAACTCACCCTGCCATCAATCTGCTTGGTATTACCTGCGTAGATGGCAATACAAATATTGATAATGTCGTTGCAAATACCTTAAAAGTTTTAGATGCTGCGCAAGCACCTGATATTCCAGTTGCACGTGGGGCATTGCGCCCATTGCTTGGTGAGAGTCATTATGCAGAGTATGTACATGGGGCAGATGGCATGGGGGATTTGGGAATCTCTCCCTCTAGCCGAAAAGTGGATCCACGTTCTGCAGTTGAATTACTACGGGATTTAATTGAAAACTCTTCAGATCCAGTAACAATTGTTCCGCTTGCACCACTTACAAATATTGCATTATTTTTACGAGCATTTCCTGAAACAGCAAAGAAGATACATCGAATTGTTTTGATGGGGGGTTCTGCCTCTGCCGGCAATGCCACTGCAGCTGCAGAGTTCAATGTCTGGCACGATCCAGAAGCTGCAGCAATTGTTTTTCAAAGCGGTGTTCCAATAACAATGTATGGACTCGATGTTTTTATGCGCCCTGGAATCACTCGTGAACAAGCCCTGGAACTTAAAGGATCAGACTCAAAATCGGCTCAGTTTGGTGGCGACCTGGCTTTGGCATTCATGGAGCGCTTGGGAGTATCTCCAATAACTTTAGGAGATTACGGAGCAGTTGCTAGCGTGATTCGTCCTGATTTGTTTACTACTGCGATGTTTGATGTAGTCGTTGATACCTCAGCAGGGCCAGCACGTGGTCAGACAATTGTTGATAGGCGCGATGCTTTTTTACGTGAACTTGAGCCGATTGATTTAGAAGATTCAGCAAAGGTCCGTGTGACATTGGATTTAGATGTAGATGCTGTTGTAAAACTCTGGCTTGAAACTATAAGGAGTTAAACTCCAATTGTGTGCCAAATAGTTTTACTCTCCGTAAAGGCAGTAATTCGAGTAGGGGTAGTGCCCTTAAAACTATGAATTCTCTTCAAGTTTTCTGCCCCAGCAACCTTAACTTCTGAAGTTAACTTGCCTGGTAATCCAGAGATATCCATCGCATCGATATCCATATGTGATGCCATCCAAGGTGCGATTTCATCCTTCTTGCCCGTCAAAACATTTATCACTCCTGCTGGTAAGTCACTAGTTGCAAGAACTTCAGCAAAGCTCATTGCAGATAATGGGGCTTTAGTGCTTGCAAGAACAATTACTGTATTTCCAGAAGTTATTACTGGTGCAATAGATTCGATTAAGCCCAGAAGAGATGGGTTCTCAGGTGCTATGGCAGCTACAACTCCCATGCTTTCAGGAACTGTAAAGTTATAAAAAGGCCCAGCAACAGGATTATTTGCACCCGTTAGAGAGGAAATCTTATCGCTCCACCCTGCATACCAAACTAATGTATCAATAGCTTGCAAAACTTCTTTCTCTGCTTTTACTTTTGTAACACCAGTTGTCATCATGATTTCTTGGATGAACTCACCTGTTCGAGCTTGCAGCATCTCTGCAATTCGATACAAAATCTGTCCACGGTTATATGCCGTTGCTTTACTCCAACCGTTGTGTGCGGCCCGTGCTGCAACAACTGCTTCTCGCAAATCTTTTCTAGAGGCCAGACAGGCATTAGTAAGAAAGACACCCTTAGATGTTTTCACTTCATATGTGCGGCCAGACTCGCTACGTGGAAATGCTCCGTTGATAAAGAGTTTGTAAGTTTTTTTCACATCAATGCGATCACTCACCAGTAACCCCCTTCAAATATGCAGCCAAACCATGGCGCCCACCTTCGCGGCCCCAGCCCGATTCTTTATATCCACCAAATGGTGATGTTGGATCAAACTTATTAAATGAATTACTCCAGATAACTCCAGCTCTTAGTTGCTGAGCTGCCCACAACGTTCTTGAGCCCTTCTCTCCCCAAATCCCAGCAGATAGGCCAAACGGGGTGTTATTTGCCTTCTCAATTGCCTCTTGAGGGGTACGGAAAGTTAAGACTGAAAGGACAGGTCCAAATATCTCTTCGCGTGCAATTCGGTGAGCCGAAGTAACTCCAGTAAAAATTGTTGGTGCAAACCAATATCCCTTTTTAGGGAGTTCACTTGCCGGGCTCCAACGCTGCCCACCTTCGGCATCTCCAACTTTTGCAAGCTCTACAATTTTTGCCAGCTGCTCTTTGCTATTTATCGCACCAACATCTGTGTTTTTATCTAATGGATCACCAACACGGATTTTCTCCATACGCTTTTTGAGCTTATGTAAAACCTCTTCTGCGATGTTTTCCTGCAGAAGTAATCGGGATCCAGCACAACAAACGTGCCCTTGATTAAAGAAGATCCCATCAATAATTCCTTCAACTGTTTCATCGATGGCTGCATCTTCAAAAACAATATTAGCCCCTTTGCCACCCAACTCTAGAGTCACGCTTTTCTTTGTTGGTGCAACGGATCGAGCAATAATCTTTCCAACTTCAGTGGAGCCAGTAAAGGCGATCTTATCGATGCCTGGATGATTAACAATGAGCGCACCGGTCGATCCATCACCGGTCACAATGTTTACAACACCAGCCGGAAGTTCTGCCTGTTGGCACACTTCGGCAAACAAAAGTGCGGTAAGTGAAGTTGATTCTGCAGGTTTTAGAACCACTGTGTTTCCAGTAGCTAACGCCGGAGCAACTTTCCATGCCAACATGAGTAAGGGAAAGTTCCAGGGAATTATCTGTCCTGCAACGCCAAGTGGTTTGGGCGAACTGCCAAGACCGGCATATTCAAGTTTATCGGCCCAACCTGCGTGATAGAAAAAATGTGCTGCAGCTAATGGAATATCAGAATCACGTGATTCACGGATTGGCTTACCGTTATCTAAAGTTTCTAAGACGGCAAACTCACGAGCACGCTCTTGTAAAAAACGTGCGATTCTAAAGAGATATTTTCCGCGTTCTTTACCAGAAGTCTTTGACCATGTTGAGGTGTAAGCCTTACGAGCTGCTTTAACTGCTGCATCAACTTCAGCTTTGCCAGCCAATGCAATCTGGCTTAGGACCTCTTCGGTTGCTGGATTAATCGTTGCAAAATGCTTACTACCAGCGACAAACTTTCCTCCAATAAAATGTCCATACTTTGGTTTAATTGTTGTGATTGCGCGAGATTCTGGAGCCGGTGCATATTCAAAAATCATCGATCTCTCCAATCCGTTTTCAATGTTTTCAATGTTTTCATGGACTAATCCACGCTCACATAAGTAGGACTAGCGTAGTAGCCATTGTCCATTTTCATACGTTGCATCAATAGATCATTGAGCAATGCACTTGCTCCTATGCGAAACAGCTTCGAATTGAGCCATTCTTCACCTGCAACTTCCTTCACCAACACCAACTGCTTAATGGCATCTTTTGTGTTTCGAATTCCACCTGCTGGCTTGACCCCAATTCGTTTCTGAGTCATTTCGTAAAAATCTCGAACCGCTTCTAGCATTACCAATACAACCGGGGCAGTGGCAGCCGGTGCCACTTTGCCCGTTGATGTCTTTATAAAGTCTGCCCCTGCAGCCATTGCTAAAAATGATGCCTTTCGCACATTGTCATATGTCACCAATTCACCGGTCTCAAAAATCACCTTGAGGTGTGCTTTATCTCCACACACTTGGCGAATGGTGACAATCTCGTTAAAGACATCAATCAATCTTCCCTCTAGAAATGCTCCACGATCAATCACCATATCTATTTCACTTGCTCCGGCATCAATTGCATCCTGAGTATCTAGAACTTTAACTTCAATTGATGCACGACCGGAGGGAAATGCCGTTGACACTGCAGCTACAGGTACATGCTTTCCACCGATTAAATCAAGATGCTTACGCGCCACAGCAACCATGTCGTTATAAACACAGATTGCACCAACACTTGGAACGCTTGAATCAGTTGGGTCGGGCCGCACAGCTTTTGTACAAATCGCTTCAACTTTTCCAACAGTATCTGCACCTTCCAATGTAGTTAGATCTACCATCGAGATTGCAGTATCTATTGCCCATCGCTTTGAAGATGTTTTGATGCTTCTAGTTGAAAGCATGGCTGCACGCGCATTTGCACCCACTTGATCTACGCCTGAAAGAGTTTTTAAGTAGTTTTTTAGCGAGGCTTCACTTCCATCGACTAACCCATAAAAATTCACGATAGCAATTCCTTCAATGGTGGCCGTAGTTGATTCAAAATCTCTACTGCCTTCTCTTTATTGATTTCAATGACCTCAATGTAACACTTGAGTTTTGGTTCGGTCCCACTTGGGCGAATAATTATGCGGATCGATCCTTCTAGCCACATTCTCAATCCATCTGTTGGAGGCAGTCCATCTTTTGGTTTTGATAAATCCTCTAAGAGCGTCACTTGCCTACCGGCAATCTTTTGTGGTGGATTCTTGCGTAAGGAGTTGAGCAACTCCTTGACCTGTGAGAGATCCTTCAATCTAATAGAAATCTGTTCCGTCGCATGATAACCATATGTATTCCAGATTTCGTCAAGGAGATCCAGAATTGTTTTGCTATTGCGTGCTAAGTCAGATGCAATCTGTGCAATAAAAATGGCGGCAGAGATGCCATCCTTGTCATTAACTGTTAATGGATCTACGCAATATCCAAGAGCTTCTTCATATCCAAATGAAAGATTATTTACCTTTGAGATCCATTTAAACCCTGTCAAAACCTCCTGAAACTTAATGGAGTGTTTTTCGGCAATTTTTTTCACAACCGTTGATGAAACTATGGAATTAGCAAACACCCCGGATGTATTTCTCTGTGAGATGACATGAGCAAAGACTGCACCTAACTCATCGCCATGAAGAATTCTCCAACCAATCTTCGGATCTTTAACTGCAACTGCGCAACGATCGGCATCTGGATCGGTTCCAATAACCAAATCAGCATTAGTCTTTTGTGCCATCTCTATGGCTAAATCCATGGCGCCGGGTTCTTCCGGGTTTGGAAAAGCTACTGTTGGAAAATTAGGATCAGGCTCGGCCTGTGCATCAACCAAAATTGGAAGATCAAAGCCCGCCTTTTTAAATACAGCTAGCAATGTTTCTTTTCCTACTCCATGCATGGCTGTGTACACAATTTTTAATGTGCCTGGGTTCTTTGCCAATTGTGCTGTTTGAGAAATGTAGTTCACGACCAGCTGATCATCAACTGTGCTCCAATTATTTGCACGTGGAAGATTTTTTGCCGAAACAACTTTTGAAATCTCTTGTGCGATTAAAGAATCAGTGGGTGAGGTTATTTGAGAGCCTCTATATGTAATCGAATCTACAGTTCCACCGAGATAAACCTTCAACCCATTATCTTGTGGAGGATTATGACTTGCAGTAACCATTATTCCAACGTCACAACCGAGTTCATTTGTTGCATAGGCGAGAACAGGTGTGGGTAGAGGATGGGACAAAACAACTGTTGTAAGACCGGCCCCAGAGAAAATCTCTGCCGCCTCGAGTGCAAACTCATAAGAGCCATGTCGGGCATCTCGTCCGATTACTACAGATGTCAGAGCACGAGCCTTCATGTATGCAACTATTCCGGCCGAAGTTCTGGCAACGACTGCTCTATTCATCCCTGAGGGGCCTGGACGTACTGGACCTCGCAGACCTGCAGTTCCAAATTCTAGAAAACCGTTGAAAGATGTTTTTAACTCTAGTTCATTACTTGTATCGACCCAGTTTTGAAGTTGAGCAGCAGAAACTGGATCTGGATCATCGAGAATCCATTCATTAACTGCTTGTAAAAATTGTTTATCCATAGTTTTACAGCAGCTTTGGAATTACGCCTTTAAGCAATGAGCCCATACGGTCTGCAGCAGCTTTACCCGCTGCAATAACTTCTTCATGGTTTAACTTCTCACCAGTTACTCCTGCAGCAGCATTTGTCACTAACGAGATTCCAAGAACTTCTGCGCCTAGTGCATGAGCAGCAATAGCCTCTGGCACAGTCGACATTCCAACTAGATCTGCTCCCATAGTTCTCATCATTAGGATCTCAGCAGGTGTTTCATAAGTTGGCCCACGCCAGTGAACATAGACCCCCTCTTGAAGTGACGCATCTTCTTTTTTAACAATCTCTCGGATCCGCTTGCTATATAGATCGGTTAAATCAACAAAAGTTGCACCAGATAATGGTGAGACTGCTGTTAAGGATATGTGATCACGAATTAAAACAGGTTGGCCAACTTTATAAGCGGTGTTTATTCCACCACAAGCATTGGTCAAGATAACAACTTTGCATCCAGCTTTAACTGCTGTCCGTACTCCATGTACTACTGGCTCAATACCTTTGCCTTCGTATAAATGAGTACGACCGAGAAAAACCAATGCACGCATTTTTTTGCCATCTGCATCTATTTCATATGATCTAATCTTTCCAGAGTGTCCTTCCACCGCAGGAGGCAAGAATCCGGCGAACTCTTCTGCATTGCACTCAAAGGCAGGAACACCAAGTGCATCAACGGCACTTACCCAGCCAGATCCCATAACAAGTGCTACATCATGTGCAGCAATACCTGTTTTCTTTGCGATCTCTTCGGCTGCAACAACTGCGGCGGCAATTGGATCACTGTATAAAAGCTCAGTCTTTCCCATGGCCTAATACTGTCACAGAGTTTGATTTCATCAATGCATACCCTTGATCTGCGGCCAGGAGTATCCCAGTTGGGCACAAGCCTTTCTTAAAAACGGCATTGATATTCCGACAACATTTGTGTAGTCGCCTTCGATACTAGCGATAAATGGTGAACTAAATCCATCGAGTGTAAATCCTCCAGCAACATGTAATGGCTCTTCTGTTGCCACGTAATCAATAATCTCTTCATCAGTTAAATCTGCAAAATTGACGCGAGTAGTTACTCGATCCGAAATCTCTTTATCTTTTAAAGTATCAATAATGCAATGGCCGGTATGTAGCAGCCCACTATTTCCTCGAACTCTCTGCGCCCGCTCGATTGCAATCTCCGGTGTGCCAGGTTTGCCAAGTGACATACCGTCAAATTCGAAAGTTGAATCGCAACCAATAATAATTGCCGGAAAATCAATTTGCTCACGAACAGTATGTGCCTTAGTGATCGCGAGAGCGATGACCATATCCGAAGGATTCATTGAGTTAAAGAACTCAGTTTCTTCATCAACATTGCTGACAATAATTTTCGGTGAGAGTCCAGCCGATTCAAGCAATCGACGACGGCTCTTTGAGGCAGATGCTAGAACAATTGTTGGTTGATTCGAAGGCACGGGTTAAAGGTACTCGTTAAATGGCATAAATCAATTAATGAAATCTAATTAAACTAATTCTGACTACTAGGATGATTGCGTGAAGAACTCATTTCCAACCCTAGGAGTTATCGGTGGTGGCCAGCACGCTCGAATGTTTGTGGCTCCATCTGCATCTTTAGGTCTCGATCTTTTGATTTATGCATCAGATCCAAATGATTCAGCGGCTCAGATTTGTAAACACGAGATCGGTAGTTATAAAGACTTAGATTCAATTCGTGAATTTGCAAAAAAATGCGATCTGATTACTTTTGCAGATGAGTTAATTCCACTGAGTATTATCCGAGCAATCGAAGCAGATGGTGTAGTTGTTCGACCATCTGCTGCAGCGCTAGAGCTCTCGCAAAATAAAGAATCCTTCGATTTGAAACTGATCAATTATCTTGGTACAGAATACGAAGAGAAAACCGGAAAAGTTCTCATTGAGAGACCACTTGATTTTGATTATGAGATTACAGTCATGGTTGCCCGCTCACCACACGGCCAAGCATCTACATGGTCACCAACTATTGATATGAAAAAAGATGGAATAAGCGTTATGACAATCACTCCCGTGCCAAAACTTTCACAAAATTTAAGTGAGCGAGTGCAAAAGATAGCAATTGAAATTGCCGAGATTTCTGGTGTAGTTGGTGTTGCAGCTGTGGAAATTCTTGTGAAGGGTGAGGAAATCTTCATCAACAATCTTGTCATGGGCACCCACAATTCAGGGTTATGGACAATTGACGGTGCACGGACAAGTCAGTTTGAACAGCATTTGCGAGCAGTACTTGATTTGCCTTTAGGAGACCCAACAATGACTGCGCCAATTGCCGTGACAGGAAATCTTGTTGCAGGAAAGAAAGCAAATATGTATCGCCCATATTTGCATTTAATGGCAAGAACTCCAGCACTTAAATTTCATCAGTATAGGAACGAAGTAAGCCGAGGTCACAAAGCCGGTCACATAACTTTACTGGGGGAGAGCCTCGAAGATCTAACTAATGAAATCCAGCATGCGATTGACTATGTCAGTGGAGAGATTGATGAATGATTTTGCAGTATTTATAGAGTTAGATCTTTGATATTAACTAGTCGGTGCGACCGAGTGCACGAAACTTCCACCCAGCTTTGCGCCATAAATCTCGATCCAGCATATTTCGCCCATCAATAATGACCTTGTTTTTTACCAATGCTGCAATTTCATTTGGATCAATCTGGCGATACTCTTTCCATTCAGTAAGGTGTAAGACTAAATCCGAACCCTTTACCGCATCATTAATACTTTCGGCATACTCCAAATTTGGAAAACGCTTGCGAGCAGGTTCAATTCCCTTAGGGTCGTGAACAACTACATGTGAACCTGCTGCATTTAATTGAGCAGCAATATCTAATGCTGGGGAATCGCGCACATCATCACTATCTGGTTTAAATGTTGCACCCAAAACGGCGATTTTGTATCCAGTTAATTCCTTGGAGAGTTCATCACGTACAACATCGATTACGCGAAGACGGGCACGTAGATTGATTGCATCAATCTCTCGTAAAAATTCCAAAGCCTGCTTAGCACCTAACTCTTCAGCTCTAGCCATAAATGCTCGAATATCTTTTGGAAGGCAACCTCCGCCAAAACCAATTCCAGCTTGAAGGAACTTGTTTCCAATACGTGGGTCGTAACCAATTGCTTGGGCGAGCACGGTTACATCTCCGCCTGCGGCCTCGCAAACTTCAGCCATTGCATTTATGAATGAAATCTTTGTTGCTAGGAAAGAATTTGCGGCTACTTTTACTAATTCAGAGGTAGGCAAATCTGCACGAATCCATGGAGTGCCAAGATCTAGAATTGGTTTATAAACTTTTTTAAGAGTCTCTTCTGCCAGGTCATTGGCAACACCAACAACTAATCTATTTGGTGTCAATGTATCCTTAATAGCAAAACCCTCACGTAGAAACTCTGGGTTCCATGCTAAATCAGATTGAGGTGCGATCTTTACTAATTCACCGCGAAGTGATTGCGCAGTTCCCACCGGTACCGTGGACTTACCAACGACTAACGAACCCTTTTTTAAGTACGGCGCGATAGCTGCAACTGCTGATTTTACATACGTTAAATCAGCGGCAAGTCCATCCTTGCTCTGGGGCGTCCCAACGCAAACAAAATGAACATCAGTCTTTGCGACAGCAGCAAAATCAGTTGTAAAAGACAATCTGCCTGACTTCACTTCTTGGGCAAGTAATGTTTCTAAACCAGGCTCATAGAATGGCAAACTTCCACTTTGTAACTGTGCGACTTTTTCGGGATCAGTATCAACACCAACAACTGTGTAGCCAAGTGAAGACATACATGCTGCATGTGTTGCGCCAAGATAACCACAACCAACAACCGAAAGTGTTAAATCCATGGTCTTCACTTTACTTCAATGCCCCACAGGGATTTTCATCGGCGGTACGAGTCTTGAATTTATCGATAATTGTCGGAGTTGGGCTCCCCGAAGCCGACGGGGATGGTTCAACAATATCTGTTAAGGGAAGATCTTCTCGTAGTCGATTAAAGAGTTCGGGTGCTAAAACTGGGTCCCACTTTACAACTGAACCGACTCCATCAACTCGAGCATTGGTATTTCCAAGTGGAATAGTCAAAGTTCGAACATTGCTTGCAGATAAGTTCTTTAACTGCTTTGCAAGAGTCAAGAGATCACCCTTATCTAATTCGGCATCAGTTTTTACAGTTGCAATGAGCGAGTTAAAGAAATTCACTAACTTAACTGGGTTTAACAAAACCCCTGTGCTAGTTACTTTTCGCAATACAGCGCTCATAAACTGTTGCTGACGCTGCATTCGACCGATGTCACCAAGTCCATCAAAATCTCTAGTTCTTACATACTTCAAAGATTCAATTCCATTAAGTGTGTGGACTCCGGCCGCTAGAACTAAGTGACTGCCTGGATCATCAATGTCCTTTTTGGTGCACACTTCAATTCCACCCAGTGAATCAACCATGCCTGCAAAACCAGCAAAACCTATTTCAATGTAGTGATCAATCCGAACACTTGTTTCGTTTTCAATTGTTTGAATGAGTAAGGATGGACCCCCAAATGCAAATGCTGCATTAATTTTGCCAAGGGCAGCTGGAATAATTTTTCCACTACCCGAAGAAGAAGGATGTTCTGGAATAGTTACTAAGGAATCACGAGGGATGGAGATGATCGTTGCCTTATCTCGCGATTTTGAAATGTGAACAATGAGCATGGTGTCCGACCTTGAACCTGCTGCAGTTTTAGTACTTCCTACGCGCAGCAACTTCCTCTGTTCTTTGGTTAAACCTTCGCGTGTATCTGCACCCACGACAAGATAATTAAGAGCAGATGTTGGTTTATCCGGTCTATCGATCACGGCGCCGAATGCGTCTATACGAGAAATAGCACCGCTTATTTGTCCAAGGCCTAACCAAGAGATGCTTGAAATCACAACGATCCCCACAGACAGTGAGGTAAAAATTCGAATTGCCCGCGTTGATTTCACTAGGAGAGAGTACTTCAACGGTACCGTGTACGGGTTATGTCGACATCAGCAAATACCTTATATGGCTTACCGAGAGCAGAAATCTCGGTAATTTTACCTGTTCTCAATGAAGAGAAGTATTTAGCTGATTCAGTAAGTGCCATTCTTAATCAAAAATTTGATGGGCCATTAGAGGTAATTCTTGCGGTCGGACCATCGAACGATAAAACCATGGAGATAGCACGCAAACTCGCTACCCACGATGCGCGTGTAGTTGTTATTGAAAATCCCTCAGGACGAACTGCAGCGGGCCTTAATTTAGCAATCTCAGCATCTTCTCATTCAATAATTGTCCGAGTTGATGGACATGCAAACATTCCAACAAACTACTGTCAATTGGCCTATGAAACTTTAAGAGAAACTGGGGCCGTAAATGTTGGCGGGATTATGGATGCAAGTGGACAGACAATTTTTGAAAAATCTGTTGCTAGAGCAATGAGAAGCCCACTGGGTGTTGGTGCATCTCGTTTTCACACCGGTGGAATTCCTGGTGAAGTCGACACAGTTTATTTAGGAGTATTTAGAAAAGAAGCCTTACTTGCCGTTGGTGGATTTGATGAGAGATTTACACGAGCCCAAGATTGGGAGTTAAATTTTCGCTTGCGCCAAATGGGAGGGGTAATTTACTTTGATCCTCGCTTGGTTGTTTCTTATCGTCCTCGTTCAACTCTAACGGCTCTTGCTAGACAGTATTTTCAATATGGTCGATGGCGAAGAGTGGTATCACGTCTGCATCAAGGAACCATAAATTACAGATATTTAGCTCCTCCATTTACAGTTATTGCAACATTTCTTTCTTTTGTATTGGGTTGGTTGATCACCCCAGTTCTGTTTTTACCAGCAATAATCTATGGAGTATTTATCCTGTTGGCCTCCGCTTTAATTGGGAAATCCCTGATTGAAGTTCTTTGTTTACCTGCAATATTGCTCACAATGCACATTTCATGGGGAATTGGTTTTCTTACTTCGCCGAACTCACTTGTCCCTACGGTAACCTTGCGTCCGTGAGTACCCCACTTCAGGTTTATGAGCCATTTAAAGCTGGCCTTCCTAAACTAGGCAAGTACTGGAAGTCGCTCTGGTCCAGGCGTACCTTTATCGCAGAGCATTCTAAATCTGAATTACGCGAACAGCACTATGACTCAGTCTTTGGTCAGATGTGGCTAGTAATTAATCCGCTATTGCTTTCTGGGGTCTATTTCATTTTGATTGTAATTATTGGGGGTAAGACAGATACAACTCGATACGTACATCTTACGGGAACGCTTTTTTTATTTTACTTAGTTGCCAACAGTTTAAGTTCAGGTGTTAAATCCGTAACTTCAGGACAAAGATTAATTCTAAATACTGCTTTTCCGCGAATAATGTTGCCACTTTCATCTGTCGTGATAGCAATGTTTAAATTCCTGCCAACAATTGTTGTTTTCATGGTAATTAAGGCAGTAGTTGGTTCACCGTTTACAATCCAAATGCTATGGGCGCTTCCAATTCTGTTCATTACGACACTTTTGGCACTGGGACTTGCGATAGCAATCTCATGTATAAATGTTTACTTCCGGGATATTTCAAGCTTTTTACCGTATATGACACGGACGCTTCTATACCTATCCCCAATTTTATATGAAGCATCAACGTTAAAGCCTGGTCTACTCTTTTTAGAGTACGTGAATCCACTTTTTCCAATTTTAGATTCCTGGTCAAGTGCTTTGGTTCATGGTCAAAACCCTGAAATGTCCAGCATGCTTGCAGGCTTAGGGTGGGCAACCGGAATATTCTTTTTAGGTACATACTTTTTCCTATCGAGGGAGCGTGAGTTCGCTGTCCGTCTCTAATTTACATAAAACAAATGAGATTGCCGTTTCAGTAAGAGACTTATCTCTTACTTATTCGACAACCATTGATCGCAGGCCGACATTTAAAGTTAGAGCTAAGGCGCTTATGCGTGGGAAAAAACAAACTCGAGTTGTTAATGCTTTAAGAAATGTAAATTTGGATGTTGAATACGGGCATGTGCTAGGTGTAATCGGTGCAAATGGTGCTGGTAAGTCTTCACTCATGCGATGCATTGCCGGAATTTTGCCGCCAACTCAAGGTCGCATAGAAGTCTATGGATCTGTAAGTACATTGCTTGCACTCGGTGTTGGCTTTAATCCATCTATGTCTGGCCGGGACAATGTCTACTTAGGTGGCTTAGCTGCCGGAATGACTCGTGATGAGATCAACGGGCACTTTGATGAGATCGCATCTTTTTCTGAATTAGGAGATGCAATTGATGCACCAATGCGTACCTATTCATCGGGAATGTATGCCCGCCTTGCTTTTTCGGTTGCGGCAACTGTTCGCCCAGATATTTTGATCATTGATGAAGCATTAAGTACAGGTGATGCAAAGTTTAAAGAAAAAAGCCTAAATCGCGTTAAAGAACTTCGAAGTGATGATCGAGCACTAATTTTAGTGAGCCATGCCATGCAGACATTGCGAGAAACATGTAACGACGTTGTTTGGCTAGATAAAGGTAAAGTCATTTCAAGGGGTGAGCCAAACAAGGTAATTGATGCTTATCAAGAGTTTTTACAAGTTGGAAAGAGCGCTGCAATCGATGAGGATGTTTAAGCTTCTCACATTAACTCTTTCTATTGTTCTGCCAATCTCATTAATCTCGCCATTGCCGTCAAATGCTATAGCGGTTCCATCCACATTTCAATTTACTGGCGCTGGATATGGTCATGGCGTTGGAATGAGTCAGATGGGAGCGCGCTCTAAGGCGCTAGCTGGAGAGAATGCGACTTCAATTTTAAATTATTACTATAAAGATGTTGCTCTGGAAACAGCAGATGATACGAAGATACTTCGCGTAAATATTGGGCATCAATTAACAACTGCAAGAATGTTAACTCGTACTCAAGGTGCAAACTTACAGATTTTCAGCGGCGATATTGGTGATGCACAAGGAGTTCAACCACTTGCAACAATTCCTGCCATGAGTTCGCTCAATTTTTCTATTTTTGGTTCGACGGTAATTCCAAGTATCACAACTGGCAAAATCGTTTCAAGCATTCCAGGAAATCGAATCTTCACGGTTCGCTGGAGTGGAACTCGATATCTTGCAGGCGTCGATGGAATCATGACTTTGTCGCATGCAAACAGAAAAAGTAACTACCGTTACGGACAAGTTCAAATTCGTGCTGTTAGAGCAGGCTCACTTGGTTTTCGACTAGCCATTACCAACTCTGTTCGACTAGCAGATGAATACCTATGGGGAGTTAGTGAAATGCCTTCGTTTTGGCCAATGGCTGCCTTAGAAGCACAAGCAATTGCATCGCGCACTTTTGCATTAAGTAAAGCAGGAGTTATCCGAACTGCATGTGACTGCGATCTATATGGAGAAATTACTGACCAAAAGTTCCTGGGTTATGCAAAAGAAATAGAGAAAAAGTGGGGAGTCTTCTGGAAAGCAGCTGTCACAAATACTGCAGGATTGGTATTAACACAATCAGGTAAACCAATAACTGCATGGTTTGGTAGTTCAAGTGGTGGTATCACAGAAACAGCGCTGAGTGCTTGGGGGAGTGAGCGAGCTTTTACTCATAGCGTTGAAGACTTAGCAAGTCTAGATCCAACTCTTAATCCTAACTTTTATAAGTGGGAGCGAAGCATTCCTCAATCAGTTACTGCCGCCGCCTTTTTGCTTCCAGATGTAGTAACTCTAGAACTCTTAACTAGAAATCCAAGTGGAACCGTTGGGATGATTAGAGCGACGGCAAGTAATGGAAAGCAAGTTTCAATACGAGGTGAAACATTTAGAAGTCGGACAAAGATTCCTTCGGCATACTTTAATTTAGTTGGCGTGCAAAACGCTGTTGAGCCCGCCCCAAGTCCCAGTTCGTAGTACAGCCTCCAGAGCGCCATCTACTGAGTTTCTTCTAAATAAAAGATTGCTAGCCCCAGAAAGTGATTTAGCTTTTACAACCTCACCATCGGGCAGTTTGATCTTTGCTGAAGCTGTTATATAAACACCAGCTTCGATAACACAGTTATCACCTAAGGAAATTCCTGTACCAGAGTTTGCTCCCAATAAACATTTTTCGCCGATAGAGATGACTTCTTTTCCGCCACCACTTAGCGTTCCCATGATTGAAGCGCCACCACCGATATCGGTTCCATCTCCAACAATTACTCCAGCTGAGATGCGACCTTCAACCATTGATGATCCAAGAGTGCCAGCATTGAAGTTAACAAAACCCTCATGCATGACAGTCGTACCAGTTGCAAGATGAGCTCCCAAGCGAACGCGATCTGCATCAGCGATTCGTACTCCACTTGGGATCACATAATCGAGCATTCGAGGGAATTTATCGACACCAAATACGGTGACATGACCGAGAGATGCAATTAATCGTGCGCGGGTAACTTCAAATCCATCAACATTGCATGGACCAGCTGAAGTCCAAACCACGTTATTTAGAATTCCGAATATTCCATCTAAAGAAATGCTTTGCGGCTTAACAAGTCGATGTGAGAGCAAATGCAAACGAAGATAAACATCGGCAACATTTTCTGGTGCTTTAGCCAGATCTATTTCGAGACTGACTAATTCGCGTTGAACACTTCTATTTTTATCTTCACCCTTTAGCGCTAACAATTCAGCAGGAATATTTCCTGGTAACGCAGAAAGAGATGGTGATGGAAACCAAACATCCAACGTTGCTCCCTGTGAAATCGTTGCGATTCCATGGCCAGATGCAATTTTTTGAGTCGCCTTAGTCCCACCACTTGGGTTGCCAGTTGTTGAGTTGGTCATGTGCTAAGCCTAACCCCTATTCTAGGTGTCATGCGTATTGCCGTCTTTTGTTCATCATCACCAGCGATCGATAACAAATATGTAGAGCTGGCGTATCAACTCGGGCAAGGTATCGCATCTCATTCAAGTGAACTTGTTACTGGCGGCGGGCATATTTCAATGATGGGCGCTGTTTCAAGAGGTGCACGAGATGCGGGTGGCAAAACTATTGGCGTGATCCCTCAGGCACTGGTAGAAATTGAATTTGCCGACCACGATAACGATGAACTTCACGTGGTGGAAACGATGGGTCAGCGAAAGCACATGATCACAGATATCTCTGATGCGTTCATTACTTTGCCTGGGGGAGCCGGAACTCTTGAAGAGTTTTTTGAAATTTGGGTAGGTCACTACTTAAAGTTCCACTCAAAACCAGTAGTAATTTTAGATCCATTTGGAATTTATGAACCATTGCATGAATTAATCATTCATCTTGAAGCTGAGAAATTCATCAAACCTGGAATGCGTGAAATCGTTAAATGGACAACAACTGTTGAAGATGCATTGAATGCATGTGAGGGTATGTAAGAAATGACTAGCAATCACATTGCAATGACTTTAGTTATAAAAGCACCCATCGAAAAGGTATGGCAAGCCCTTGGGCAATGGGAGAACCAAGGTGATTGGATGTTGCTTACAAAAGTTGAAGTCACTTCAAAAATTCGTGAGGGAGTTGGAACTTCAATCGCAGCTTTCACTGGCATTGGAAAATTAGGCCTTATGGATCACATGACAGTGACAGCATGGCAGCCACCAAATATTTGCGATGTAGTTCACACAGGTCGGATAATTAAAGGCACAGGCAGATTTGAATTGACTCAGATAGATGCCTTTACTACTCGATTTGATTGGTCAGAAGAGATTGAGGCTCCACGGGCAATCTTTTTATTGATTGCGCCTGGTCTTTATGCGGGAGTGAGAATCTCTCTCATGGCTTTTCGCCGACAACTCCAATCAGTTTAGTAACCTAGGAGTATGAGCCCTTCATCCCAAAGCCTTTCGGATGCTATTGCTGGCTTGCCTGAAGAAGAGCGCATCATTTTGACGATGCATTATTTGCGCTCTATGTCTACAGGTGAAATTGCTCAGATCCTTGGGGCACCTGAGCGCTCAGTTAAAGCCATTATTGAGCAGGGCAAGGCTCGATTACTGACAATCATGGGTATGTAGGCCTCGATTTCTACTAATGCCAAATGTGCGAGATACTTAACCTCCGCAACTAGCACCACGAACGTGATCCACTCAAGTTCTTTAAGAGGAGTAACACATGGCAGCCATGAAACCCCGCACAGGCGATGGTCCAATGGAGGTTACTAAAGAAGCTCGTTCCCTAGTCATGCGAATTCCACTAGAAGGCGGCGGCCGCCTAGTTGTTGAAATGAATGCCGAAGAGGCTAACAATTTAAGCGCGGCATTACACGCGGCAGTAGGTCTAGTTAAGAAGTAAATCTGATTCCAAAGCGATAGCCTTTGGTAATCATGTCGGCACTACCCATCGCATCCTCAATTGATATCAATAATGCTGTCCGTGCTGACTCAATTTCAGTCGGGTACTCTAAAAATACAGATGGCGAATTTGAATTTATCGGCTCACTTGTTTCTGAGTTAGAGCAATATTTTCAGGTCAGCTTTGGTGATGAATTAGATTTTTTCACCCCAACAGGTAAAGCCGGTGAACTATTTGAGATCCCCGTTAGAGCACCTGATGCAAAGACGGAGCGAATATTTCTAGTCAGTCTCGGCGATCAAAGCGCCGCTTCTTTTAGATCTGCAGGAGCCGCAATAGGTCGCAAAGTTCGAGGCAAGAATACAACCGTCTATTCAACAATCTCGCAGGAAAAAGATCATGCAATCTCCATGACACTTGGTGCATGGATGTGGAATATGAAGTCTGGCAAGAAAGATGAAACTCCAACAATTCAAATAGCTACTCACGATAAAAAAACGATCGAAACTGCATCTGTGATTGCAAAGGCTGTTTGTCGCGCTCGCGATTTGGTTCATACGCCAGCAAATATAAAAAATCCAGCATGGATGGCAAAACAGGTAGAAGGATTTGCACAAGGAACTGGATTAAAAGTTCAGATACTTTCTGGTTCACAGTTAAAGGAGTTTGGTGGCCTTCGAGCCGTTGGTGGCTCATCTCCAAAACCTGGACCACGAATGATTCAGATTTCATATACTCCTAAACGTGCAGTCAAATCTGTTCGTGCACTACCTCATGTAGTTTTGGTTGGAAAAGGAATTACTTTTGACACTGGGGGAATCTCGCTTAAGCGCCCATACGACACAATGATGGCGATGAAATCTGACATGGCCGGATCTGCGGCAGTTCTTGCAACAATGACGGCATTAGTTGATTTACAACCAATGGTGAAAGTTACAGCTTTGATGATGATGGCAGAGAATTCATTTTCTGGTACTGCCCAACGCCCTAGTGATGTCATAAAGCACTACGGCGGAACAACTGTCGAGGTTCTAAATACAGATGCCGAGGGTCGATTAGTTCTAGCTGATGGACTCGCATTCGCAGATTCCACTTTAGATCCAGATTATTTGGTTGATATCGCCACATTGACCGGTGCTGCAACTCTTGGTTTAGGTCGACAGTACGCAGCGATGTATACACGTGATGACCAACTAGCAAATGAGTTTGTAAAAGCTGGAGAAATATCTGGCGATCGTGTTTGGCGGATGCCATTAGTTGATGACTACAAAGAGGCGTTGGAAAGTGACATCGCAGATTTAAATCACACCGCCGATAAAGGCGATTTTTCTGCTGGATCTGTCACAGCTGCTTTGTTTCTTGAGCATTTTGCAGGCAATCGACGCTGGCTGCATTTAGATATTGCAGGAACTGCGCGAAGTGAAGTAGATGCAGGTGAAAACTCAAAAGGTGGAACTGGATTTGGTGTTCGACTTCTGACGCAATGGATAACTTCCTTATGATTCGCATAGACCCACATTCATTTTCTGAAAACTTCATTTCAGAGGATTACTTTAAATCTCAAGCACGTGCTCGCGGTTTAGAACTTGGTGTAAATGATTCAACTCCAGGTGCAGGTGCATTCTTACGATTTATTGCCTTTTCTTTGCAAGCTCAATCTGTTGTAGAAGTAGGTACAGGTTCTGGTGTCGGAAGCTTATGGATATTAGATGGAATGCGTTCAACAGGAACTCTCACATCCATAGATGATGAGATGGAACATACACAGATTGCCAAACTTGCTTTTGCTGAAGCTGATATCCCGCAAAACCGAGTCCGATTGATTACAAACTCTGTCATTGATGTGATTTCAAAGTTGACCGACACCGCATATGACATGGTAGTTCTTCGTCATAATCCAGAAGATCTCAGTTTTGTAATCGGTGAGAGTCTACGAATTTTAAGAAGTGGTGGAGTTTTAGTAATCGACAACTATTTTGGCGGTGGCAAAACTCCAGATGCTGCGCAGCGCGACCCACGCACCGTTGCTCTTCGTGATGCTGGGAAAATCATTAAGAATGACACAGAGCATTGGGTCAGTTCTATGCTTCCAGTCGGCGATGGATTATTACTTGCGACGAAGTTGTAGCAAACTAAGCCAATGATCTTTCCACGCAAGAAAAATCTACCGCCCGCCCCGTGGTGGCAGGCAACACAGAAACCAGCCAGGGGCAACATTGTTTTAATTGCTTTGCTAGCTGGAAGCGTTGGGGGTTTCTTGGGAGTGACTGCAACTGGTGCCTCTATTTTCAATGGGGCAACTTTGGTTTCTTCCAACAGTGTTATTGAACGTGCACCAGATTCTGTGGCAGGAATTGCCCAGAGAGTTTTACCATCTGTAGTTTCAATTAGTACTTCATCAGTAATTGGTGGTGGCACTGGGTCAGGATTTGTTATTGATAGTGATGGCTTTATTTTGACAAATAACCATGTAATTGACGGGGCAGCACGTACTTCCGGAACAATTCGTGTAACTCTCAACGATGGCGCAGTTTATCGAGCAGAAGTTATTGGCCGCGATGCACCATATGACTTAGCAGTTCTAAAAATTAGGGCTTCGGGATTAAAGGCCCTCCAGTTTGGAGACAGCGACAAAATAGCTGTAGGAGATTCAGTGATAGCAATTGGTTCACCGTTGGGATTATCCGGAACAGTAACCACTGGAATTATCAGCGCAAAAGATCGTGCAGTAACTGCCGGTGATGCAAATACAGAAAGCTCTTACATCAATGCACTTCAAACCGATGCTGCTATTAATCCAGGAAATTCTGGCGGTCCACTTGTAGATGCAACAGGTGCGGTAATTGGCGTTAATTCGGCTATCGCATCACTGGGGATTAATTCACAAATTGGTTCCATCGGCCTAGGTTTTGCAATACCAATTAACCAAGCTCGTAAAACCGCTCAGCAACTTATTGAAAATGGTGTTGCAACATATCCAGTCATTGGAGTTACTTTAGATATGAACTTCACTGGCACAGGAGCCAAGATAACCACAACAGAAAATGCAATCTTGCCAGGCAGCCCTGCTCAAGTTGCAGGATTACGTGGCGGCGATGTGATTACTTCTTTTGAAGGCAAAGCAATTAATGGCGCTGAAGAGCTCATAGTTGCCGTTCGTGCGAAAAATGTTGGAGATAGGGTTACTTTGATCTACAAGCGCGATGGCGTGAGTAAGTCAACAACCTTAACTCTGACTGCAGCAAAGAAATAAGTGCCGTAGGCTAACGCTATGTTCTTTGATATTGGCCTTGGAGAGATATTCGGTCTAGCGGTGTTGGCTATGTTTTTAGTTGGCCCAGAGCGCTTACCCAAGGTTGCCGGCGAGGCTGCAAAGTGGGTTAAAAAAATCCGCGAACTTGCAAACTCTGCAACATCTGAGTTAAAAGAAAATCTAGGTCCTGGCTTTGAAGATCTACAGCCAAAAGATTTAAATCCAAAAACTTTTGTGAAAAAACAAATTTCTGAGCTTTTAGATGAAGACAATCCTAAAGCTAAAGCAAATACATCCAAGGCTATGATCGACCCAGATCTATTATGAGCCTTGTTGATCAAGTCCTAGATTCCTTATCGAAAGTTCAAGATCCAGAACTTCGCCGATCCATTACCGAACTCGATATGGTTCAAGATCTCAAGGAATCACAAGGGTCAGTTTCTCTCACGATTTTATTAACAATTGCAGCTTGCCCAATGCAAGATCGTTTGCGTAAAGATGTGACAGATGCAGTAACTGCCGTCGATGGTGTGAAAAACGTAGAAATGTCTTTTGGTGTCATGAATGAGGAACAGAGAAATAATGTAAAGAAAATTGTTCGCGGGGGCAGAGAAAAATTCATTCCATTTGCTCAACCTGATTCACTGACTCGTGTTATTGGAGTTGCCTCTGGAAAAGGTGGGGTAGGAAAATCCTCAGTCACGGCAAATCTTGCAGTAGCAGCTGCGAAAAAGGGATTAAGCGTTGGAATATTAGATGCAGATGTCTACGGTCACTCAATTCCGCGTCTTATGGGTTTAATGGGAAAACGTCCAACAGCCATTGATCAAATGTTTATTCCATTGGAATCTTATGGAGTAAAAACAGTTTCAATGGAGATGTTTAAACCCGAGCGATCTGATCCTGTTGCATATCGAGGACCATTACTTCACCGTGTTTTAGAACAACTCTTATCAGATGCCTATTGGGGCGATCTGAATGTTTTACTCATTGATCTTCCACCAGGAACGGGCGATCTTGCAATCTCCCTGGGTCAACTAATTCCAAACTCAGAGATTGTGGTAGTTACAACTCCACAAATTGCAGCTGCAGAGGTTGCAGAGCGCGCTGGACGAATTGCTCATCAAATCCACCAGCAAGTTATTGGTGTCATTGAAAACATGTCTGCATTTGGATGTCCTACTTGTAATGAATCAATTTCATTATTTGGTGAAGGCGGGGGAGAAGAAACTTCCCGGCGCCTTTCTCAATTAGTTGGATCAGATGTTCCACTTCTTGGAAAAATCCCATTTAGCCCACTGCTGCGCACGGGCGGGGATGATGGATCTCCAATTGTTAATGAACAACCAGATTCAGAGGCAGCAAAGGCGATTACAGAGATTGCGGAGAAATTAATGAAACGAAGTAAGTCTTTACTGGGAGTCCGATTGGGAGTCTCGACGTAAATCCTTGGAAATCTCTTCTGCCAAATCAGATAACTCACTTCGCATAAAATCACGGGTTGCAACTTCACCTAGAGCATTACGCAATGATGCAAGTTCACGAGTCAGATATTCTGTATCTGCAATTGAGCGTTCATTTTGTTCGCGATCTTCATTGATTTGTATGCGATCTCTATCTGCTTGACGATTTTGAGCAAGCAAGATCAAAGGCGCAGCATAGGATGCCTGGAGAGACAAAATTAGAGTAAGAAAGATAAATGGATAGTCATCAAAGCGCAGATCTACTGGCGCAGTGAAGTTCCAAATAACCCACGTGCTTACAAATATCGTCATGTAAACAAGAAAACGTGCTGTGCCTAAAAATCGTGCAAATCTCTCTGATAAACGGCCGAATGCTTCGCTATCTATGTGTGGACGAAGTGAGCGTCGTGTTTGGCGAGGAGTATCTAAGCCATAGTTGCGTGCCATTTCTCCTCCTTAAAGGCTCTCTGATGTGAGTGTAATTGGTGTTTTTTCGCGATGGTCATGGCGCCAGTTCTCTGGCAATAAGTGATCGAGCACATCATCAACTGTTACTGCGCCAAGTAATCTTTCATTAGAGTCAACTACTGGCAAAGAGAGCATGTTGTAACTTGCAAGGTGTGAAGAAACTTCATGCAATGAAGCATCAGGATTAATTCCCTTTGAATCATGGTCAACAATTGATCCCAGAAGGGTTGCAGGTGGTTCACGCAGCAATCTTTGGTAGTGCACAACTCCAATAAAACGACCAGTTGGTGTTTCAGTTGGTTGGCGACAGATGTAAATCTGAGAAGCAAGTGCTGGAGATATCTCCTTTTGTCGCACTGAAGCCAAGGCATCTGCAACCGTAGAGTTAGCAGTCAAGACAATAGGCTCGGTAGTCATCATGCCGCCGGCAGAATAATCCTCATAAGTCATAAGACGCAAAACATCTTCTGCATCTTCAGGCTCCATCAATTCAAGAAGTGCATTTGCTCGCTCTTCTCCAATTTCCCGTAGCAAATCCGCAGCATCATCTGGATCCATTTCACCTAATACATCTGCCGCTCTTTCACCTTCTAACTCTGCCAACAAAGAGACACGATCTGTTTCATCCATCTCTTCTAGTACATCTGCAAGGCGTTCATCATTTAATTCACTAGCAACTTCAATTCTCTGCTTTGGAGCTAACTCCTGAAGTACTGCAGCTAAATCAGCTGCACGCAGATTGGCAAGAGTCGAAAGTAAATTAACAACGCCTTGGTTTTGTTCAGGAAATGCAAAACCCGTGACTTCTTCCCAAGCAACCGTTGATGTTGCACCTTTACGGCGCAAACCGCGACCACGACGCATTATGTGAACTCGCTTAATGAGCCAATCACCAGAATGTGTTTGCTCCATAGCCATGTCTTCAACTACAACTGCTTCATTAGTTTCAATTAATGTGATGGATCTATCAAGCATTTCCCCAAGGACAAGAACTTCACCAGCCCGTGTATCAAAGCGACGCATGTTCAATAACCCCGTGATAACAACGGCTCCATTTTCAATCGAAGTAACTCGTGTTATTGGAACGAAAATTCGTCTGCGAAGTGGAACCTCAACGACGAGTCCTAGAATTCTTGGTGGTTCATTATTTGTTCTCAGGGTCGCGACAGCATCTCGCACCTTTCCTACTGGATCACCATTTGGATCAAAGACCGCGGTTCCTGCAAGACGGGCGAGAAATACTCGGTTTAGGAGATTGCTGCTCATAGGTTAAGGGTACCTTTGTCCCATGAGCGCAAGCCAATCAATTAGTCAAGATCACCACACGGCTATTCCCGCTAAACCAGATTTGATCCGATTAAGCATTGGAATGATTGGAATCGGCACATCAGGACCACTGATTGCAATGAGCGGCATGCCAATTCTGACACTGATTTTTTGGCGAAATCTTGGTGGTGCAATATTCACACTTCCTTTTGCGCTGCGTCATGCACGCGATCGAGCCGGAGTTAAGTGGGCCGTCATTGCTGGTGTCCTACTTGCATTTCACTTCATTGGCTTTTTTATGGCCATGCGAATGACCTCTGTAGCAGCAGGAACTGCACTGGTTGCATTGCAACCAATTTTTACCGCTCTTTTTGTAAAGCTCAGCGGTGGACATATTCCATCATCGGCATGGCTTGGAATGATTGTCTGCTTTATTGGAGTTGGTCTTGTCTCAGGTGTTGATCTTCAAATTTCTGTCAGAGCATTTACTGGCGATGTCGCAGCGATAATTTCTGCAGCACTGGCTGCTGCCTACATTATGGCTGGAGCAAAGGCACAAAGGACATTAGAGACTTCTACTTATACAACCATTTGTTATTTCGTCTGTTCAATGACAGCTCTTCCTATGGCCTTAATTGCTGGAAATGAGATAGTTAATTTCTCAGGAAAAGAGTGGCTAATTCTTCTCGGGCTAATCGTTGGTGCGCAGTTGCTAGGACATACAATGTTTAACTCAGTCCTAAAGAGAGTTTCACCAGCAATTGTTTCTTTAATTGTTTTCTTTGAAGTACCACTCAGTGCGCTACTTGCCCTGTGGTGGCTAGGACAAAAACCACCGATCGGTATTATCCCGGGCATAGTTTTAATCTTGATTGGTTGCGTATTAGTTGTAACTAGAACTAGAGGTGCCAACAATGATTGATCTGCATACACACACAACATCTAGTGATGGAACAGATACTCCTCGGGAGTTAGTTAACAAAGCCATTGCGCAGGGCCTGGAAGTTTTAGGAATCAGCGATCACGACACAACATCTGGTTGGCAAGAAGCAACAGAGAGTCTTCGTGGAAATTTAAAGCTTGCCTTGGGCACAGAGATCTCTTGTCTAACAGATGATGGCATTAGTGTGCATATGCTTGGACTTTTATTTGATCCACTGCATCAAGAAATGCAAACAGTTCTTGAAGAAACTCGGGATGGTCGTTTGCCGCGGATGAGAAAAATGATCCAAAAAATGCAGGCCGAAGGTTTTGATATTTCGATTGAGGATGTCGAAAAAGCGATGCCCGATGGTGCGACTATGGGCCGTCCTCATCTTGCAGATGCTCTTGTAAATAAAAAAATTGTAAAATCACGGGATGAAGCATTTACAGATCTGCTTCATAATGAGTCCAGATTTTATGTTTCACACGCAGCGCCAACCCCGATTGAAGCAGTTAAGTTAATTCGTCGGGCGGGGGGAGTTGCTGTTATTGCACACCCATTTGCTTCCAGGCGAGGCCAGATTTTGGGCACAAAAGACTTTACAGATTTAGTAACTGCTGGTTTAAATGGAATCGAAGTTGATCATCGTGATCACAATCCATCAGAACGGGCAATGTTGCGTGTAATCGCCACAGAATTAGATTTGGTGATAACTGGAAGTAGTGATTATCACGGAACCGGAAAACTTAATTCATTAGCAGAGAACCACACTGATAGGGCACAATGGGAGAGGTTAGAATCTGAAGCCAATGCTAGAAGGGTTGTTTCACTATGAACGAGATCAGTGCAATAACTTTTGCAGTGCAATCTTTTGTTACTTTATTTGTCATCATGGATCCACCGGGTGCAACACCAATTTTCTTAGGGCTAGTCGCCGATAAGACTCCGAGAGTTCGTCGAGCTCTGGCAATTCAGGCTGCAGCCGTATCGCTACTAGTCATTTCTATTTTTGCCCTCTTTGGTCGATTTATTCTTGGTTATCTCAATATCTCGATGGAGGCTTTACAAGCAGCGGGTGCGCTCTTGCTTCTCTTGGTTGCTCTAGAGCTCTTAACCGGAAACACTGCAAAGTATGCTGATGATTCAAATTCAAATGTTGCATTAGTTCCACTGGGCACTCCAATTTTGGCAGGACCTGGCGCAATTGTTGCAACAATGATCTTTGTTCAACAAGCCAATACTCCAGAAATGGCAATTGGATTAGTTGCTGCAGTTATAGCCGTCCATGTTGCCATTGCCGCTGCTTTGATGGCCTCTACAACAATTTTGAAAGTTATTAAAGAAGCAGGTGTCACACTGGTAGCAAGAATTGCAGGCTTACTTCTTGCAGCTATTGCGGTACAGATGTTAGTTGATGCAATTCGCGTATTTGCTGCTAACTAGTTAGATACAACTGTTAGAGGAAATTAACTCTCTTTAAACTTTTTGGTTCGAACACGTGAGCGTTCAGTCTTAGCCTTTGGCGCATCTTTTGTGACCTGGCTTGAACTCTTGTTTGTTCGGCTTTCAACTTTTGAATTAGGTTTACGATCTGATTTAGTAACAGGATTAGTTACAGGTTTAGCTTTAACTATTCGCCCAGTTGAACCCGCAGGAATATCAAGTGATTTGTAGAGATGTTCTGATGATGAGTAAGTCTCTTCAGGTTCGGCAAGTCCAAGATCTAAAGCGGTATTAATCATCTTCCATCGGGCAAGTTCATCCCAGTCTACAAATGTCACTGCTATTCCATGTGCCCCAGCTCGAGCGGTGCGACCAATTCGGTGGACGTAAGTCTTTTCATCCTCGGGGCATTGATAGTTAATAACGTGAGTGATTCCATCAATATCAATTCCACGTGCTGCAACATCGGTTGCAACAAGAACATCTGATTTACCGGCTTTAAAATCACTCAATGCTTTTTCGCGCGCTCCTTGGCCTAAGTCACCATGAATCGGTGCTGCTTTAAAACCACGCTCAAGCAAATCCTCTGCAGTCTTTTGCGCAGTTCGCTTTGTTCTGCAGAAAACCATTGTTGGACCTCGACCATTTGCTTGCAAAATTCGAGCAAGCATTTCGATCTTATCCATCGCATGTGCACGAAGAACATGCTGTGCAATTCGTGTGACCACTGCGCCTTCATCTTCGCTGTCTTGCGTACGGATGTGAATAGGTTGATTCATAAAACGACGTGCTAGCGCAATGATGTCACCGGGCATCGTTGCTGAGAACAACATTGTCTGCGCGCGGTTTGGTGTGCTGGCCAAAATCTTTTCAACATCAGGTAAAAACCCTAAGTCCAACATTTCGTCAGCTTCATCTAAAACTAAGCGAGATACTTCTTTAAGTTTTAATTGGCCCTGACGAGAAAGATCTAGAAGTCGTCCAGGTGTTCCAACAACAATTTCAACACCGGCCTGCAACGCTTCAATCTGTGGTTCAAATGCTCGTCCACCATAGACAGCCAATGTTCGGATTCCACGGTTTTCTGCAAGCTCTTCAATATCTCTTGTGACTTGGGTGCAAAGTTCGCGAGTAGGCACCACGATTAAAACCTGAGGTAAGCCCTTCTTTGCAAAGCTTTCCCATTCAACATCATTCGGCGCGATAACGCGCTCTATAACAGGAATTCCAAAGGCTAGAGTTTTTCCAGTTCCAGTCTTTGCCTGGCCAATAACATCACCATCGGCCAACGCAATGGGAAGAACCATTTCTTGAATTGCAAAGGGTGCCAAAAAGCCATGGGCATGTAAGGCTTCGATGGTTTGGCTGCGTAGTGGAAGCTCTGCAAAAGTTAAGGCCACGTTAAAAAGCGCCGCAATAGAAAGAAAGCGGATTCACAATTGAACTCATAATGCTAATCCTATCGGTTTTAAGTCAGTGGAAAACCTGAAATACCTCTCCACATGAGGCTATGAACTAGTTCAACTGCATTTTCCTTGGTTAATTTACTATCTCGCTCCAACCAATGACGGGCTGTTACTTGGGCATATCCAATCATTCCCACACCAATGAGCATTGATGCCTCTTTTGATAAGCCAGTATCGATTGCAATAACTGCGCTAACAGCAGCCGCACAGTCATATGTCATGCGATTAAGGCGCTCATGTACTTGAGGCTCTACGCTCATATCACTTTCAAACAAAAGCCTAAAAGCTTCACCCTCTTTTTCAATAAAGGAAAAATACGTATTAACTGTTGCATACACACGATCTTTGTTATCGGGGGTAGATGCAATGGCTTTTTGAATTTCAAAAACTAAGGAGTCGATATGAAGGTCAAGAACTGCCAGATATAAATCTAATTTCGATGGAAAATGCTGATAAAGAACTGGCTTAGAGACATTTGCTCGATCTGCAATCTCATCCATCGCAGCAGAGTGGTAGCCGGCTGTTGTAAATACTTCCAAGGCCGCCGACAGCAATAAAGCCCGACGCTCATCTCGAGGCAAGCGCGACTTGTTAACAATCTCTGCATTACTCATTTGCGCAATCCTACGGCAGAATTAGCCATTATGAACCGCTCCTATGAAGGAATTCGTATCCTCTTGGTACATGCACACCCTGATGATGAAACGATCAATAATGGGGCGACTATGGCTAAGTATGCCGCCGGCGGTGCACACGTAACCCTGGTTACTTGTACACGTGGTGAAGAAGGTGAAGTTCTTGTACCGGGTCTTTCCCACCTTGCTAGTAGTGATCAAGACAAACTTGGACTTCATCGCGAGAGTGAACTGGCATTAGCTATGAAAGAGTTAGGAATTACAGACTTTAGATTTCTTGGTTCACCATCAGTAAAATTTCGCGATAGTGGAATGATGGGAACCGAACCAAACAATAGAGCTGATGTTTTTTGGCAGGCCGACATTGATTCTGCCGCAAAGTATTTGGTTGAAGTCATAGAAGAAATGAAGCCACAGATAATGATTACTTACGATGAAATAGGTGGCTATGGCCACCCTGATCATATTCAGGCACATCGAATTGCAATGCGAGCAAGTGAAATCGCTGATTGGAAGATTCAAAAAATTTATTGGAACACCATGCCAAAATCTGTTTTAGCCGAGGGCATTGCCAAAATGAAAGAGATTGGCTCAGACTTTTTCGGAGCAGAATCAGTAGATGACTTGCCCTTTGCAAAAGATGATGAATTCGTGACGACCTTAGTAGATGGAAGTAAATTTGTAGATCAAAAACTTGCTGCAATGAAGGCGCATGAAACTCAAATCTCTTTAGATGGCCCATTTTTTGCACTCTCTAACAACTTGGGATTACAGATTTGGGGAGATGAGTACTACACACTTGTAAAAGGTGAAAAGTGCGAACCCTTCGATAATCAGGGCCGTGAGACAGATTTAGCATCTGGAATTGTTCTCAAGTGAAATATCTCTACTCCGTATTTTTGGGATTGGCATTGGGGGCAAGCTCAGTATTTGTACACAACCTCTATCCACCTTTCGGACTGATACTTTCAATAGTAGGTACAAGTTTTGGAGTATGGGCCTCTGGAAGAAAGTGGGGAGGTCGCACATTTAGATTTATCGTTGCAATTGTTTGGGGCTTTGTAGTTTTGCGCGCAGGATTTCCAGGTTTAAATGATGAGTACTTGATTCAAGGGGATGGCTTGGGAACATCGCTATTAAACATTGGATTTATTGCAATCGTTATTGCAATAATCATGCCCCTTTAGTTTGTCCAACACCTCTTTAGATTGAGGTTAGGACCAGGTTTGCCCCTCAGGCGTATCTTTAATTACTAAACCTAAAGCCTCTAACTGAACTCGCAGATCATCACTGTCTTTCCACCGTTTTTCACTTCTTGCAATAGATCTAGCATCTAAGAGTTCTTTCATCTGCTCTGTCAGAGTTTTTTCTTCAACGCCTTGATCAAGATTTAAACCTAGAATTTGATCTGCGTACATAAATAATGCGCGTTTATTTTTCTGATCACTTTTTTCAATTGCGCGCAACCGAATCAGAATCTTTGGCGTATCAATGTCGTTGTTGATCGCTGACTCTATTTCAGAATCCACTTCCCAAAGATTCACACTTGGTTCACTGCCTGCCCATTCAGAGATCTTGCCCCGCCAGCGAAGAAGTAGCTCATGAGCGGCTTGAATAGAGCTCCACGTTAAATCCATTTGAGATCGATATCGATTTTCCAAAAGACACAGTCGAAGTGCAAGTGGATCTAAACCACGATCAAT
>WLEB01000030.1 GCA_009704505.1 Actinomycetota bacterium
GGCACTCTTGATTGTGATGATTTATGCGCCAGAATTGAAATTGTTCGAGCCTGAAGGCAATGATGGAAGTTACCTGATCATTTCCATGCTTTTCGTTTGTTCCTCATTGCCATCAATGGTCTTAGCCTGGCGCGAGCGAGATATCTAAAATAATGCAAAGAGATATTGCACCGGATGTTTTACGGGGCTTTGCACTACTCGGAATATTGGTCGTCAATATTCAGTTTATGGCTCTTAGTAGTGATCAGGGTGCGCGGGGTGAGTGGACTCAGGGATTTGCCAATGGTTCAGCAACATTTGCGATTGCAGCAATTTTTGCTGGAAAGTTCTATTTAATCTTCTCATTCCTCTTTGGGTATAGCTCTAACTACATAATCAGAGATGAGCGTTCCAATCGGGCTCGATGGATAAAGCGTTGCTTTGCTCTCATCATACTTGGAGCACTTCACTTCACATTTTTGTGGCACGGAGACATCATCTTTGTATATGGACTATTTGGACTTCTTTTAACCTTCTTCTTTTTTAGATCAGACAAGACCCTAAAAATTTGGAGCTATGTTGTTTTCAGTATTTCAGCGTTTCTAATCATGATTGTCGGACTGTCTGCCTATCTCGCCGAGAACTACCTACAACAAGATTTTCAGACAGCATCTGAATCAAACCTTGATGAAATCTTACGAAATGGTTCATTCTTAGAATCTATTCCCGCAAGACTAGAGCTGTGGATTTATGGAATCTCTACAGGAATTTTCCTACAAGGAGGATTAGCTTTCGCTGCTTTCTTGCTTGGAATTCGAATGGCAAGATTGCAGTTCCTTTCATCTCCTATCGATGAAAACCAAAACTCTTCAACAATTAAGAAGGGTTTAATTCTTGGTGCTCCCATTCAAATTGCTTCTGCAATCGTTTTACTTCGAAATGAACAATCTGTAGATCCTTCCGAATCGATTTACTTACTTGCACTATTCGCCTCTTTTGTCGCAGCACCTTTGTTATCGATGTCTTACATCGGGCTAATTCGTAAATTAGTTGAGGATAAACCTCACCTTGTGACATGGATGAAACCTGCCGGCAAAATGTCTCTGACTGTTTATATCTCTCAATCCATCATAACTTCGTTGATCTTTAGTCCCTGGGGATTAGGGTTATTTCAAGAATTACAAACTTGGCAAGTCTTGATACTTGCCTTCGCAATATGGGGATTACTCGTTTACTTAGCCATCAAATGGCTTGAAAGATTCAAACAAGGACCACTTGAGCAATTAGTGAATGTATTGACCAAAAAGACTAGGTAAATAGGTTTCAAATCTGCAGGCTGAATTTGCAGAACGATTCAACCTTTAGTCATTTGTTATTCCAACTAAAACAACGAAGCAAACTCTTCTTTAGGCTATTTCGCTAGCCATTTCTTTCGCTCAACTGCTGAAAATTTCTCGATTGAGTAACGGAGCATTGTTCTTGGCATTACAGAGACGTTTTCTTCTAAAAACTTTCGAAGCTCAATTGGATTTCGTTTACCCATTTCTCGTAGCATCCAGCCTGTTGCCTTATGGATTAAATCTTCATCATCGTGGAGTAATTGCTTAGCAACAACAAGAGTTGGTTGAGGGATTCCTTCACGGATAAAGGCGAAAGTAAAAACAATTGCTGCTCGCCTTTGCCATAGAGAACTATTCTTTGCAAGCTTTAAAAGCATTTGAGTGCTAGATCCTGAACCAATCAAATATTGCCCGATAGTTGGCGCTGTTACATCGATTAAGTCCCAGTTGTTTACACGCTCAGCCTTTAGCTGTTTCATATAGAAATCAAAGAACTTCTTGTGCTCAACTCCATTAGTTGCTGAATTGAATTGCATAGTCAGGATCACCAAACCACAAAAACGCACCTCATGAAATTTAGAGGCAACTAGTTTCTCAATCTGCGGCAAAGTTAGGTCTTTGTGTTCGGTGGCAATCTTTCTTAATTGAGGGACGGGCACACCTAGAAAGACATCTCCATAGCCATATTCACCTTTTGAAGTCTTAAAAAATCTCTGAGAGTGCCTTGCTTGAGTCGCATTTGCCTTGTTCTGGATTGCATTTACGACAAGTGCTGCAGACATGTGAAAACTTTACATCACCCTCGATAATCGGCTTGTAGAGGCAAGTGAACTTTTTATCATTTCAGCGCATTACTAAGAAATTGCACACAGTTACACCTGAGGTGCCACCCCTCATGGCATCGCAAAAAATCAAATTCGGTCACAGCCATCAGATAGAATGAAAAAATGTCAAAGCGGTTTAAAGATGATCAAATAGCTCTGATTACAGGAATTGGGCTTGGCCTAACGTTGACTATTCAGATCACTACATTAACTGCTTCAGACTTTGCAGACATTTACTCTCAAATTACAACCGCTTCCAGATTTTTTGCTTTAACAGGTTCTTACTTAGCAATTATTGGGCTTTTGCTTATTGCAAGAATTTCTTGGATTGAAAATGTTTTGGGCCATGATCGATTAGTCACCTGGCATCGCAAGGCCATGCCATATGCCCTTTACTTCATCACGCTGCATGTGTTGCTTGTTACTTTGGGATATGCCGGAGGAGACCAAGTAAGAATTGGTACTGCACTCTGGACAATGATTACAACGTATCCATGGATGCTACCTGCGACATTGGGCTTTGTTTTGTTGTTAGTTGCGGGAGTTTCCTCATACAGAATTTTTCGCCAAAGTATTAGATATGAATCCTGGTGGGTTATTCACTTGTACACATACCTTGGGTTGGCGCTATCTTTTATGCACCAAATTCTCACCGGTGCCATGTTTATTTCTCATCCTTTGGCCAAGAATTATTGGATAGGTCTTTATTCATTTGTTGTCATTGCTATTTTGTATTGGCGTATCCTTATGCCACTTGCCAAGTCGATTCGACATAAGTTAATGGTGGACAAAGTTGTCAATGAGGGTCCTGGAGTTGTTTCAATTTATATCAAGGGACGAGATGTTAAGAAGCTAAATGCCCAAGGAGGTCAGTTTTTCTCCTGGCGGTTCTTGAGCAAAAATCTTTGGTATCAATCTCACCCATATTCACTTTCTGCCTCACCATCAGATGATTCCATGAGAATTACCGTTAAAGCTTTAGGTGATTCTTCTTCCGAGTTGGCACATATAAAGTCAGGTACAAGAGTTTTTATTGAAGGTCCTTATGGCGTCTTTAAGGCAAGTTCGGCCCGACGTGGCAGACATATTGTTTTGATTGGCGGTGGTGTTGGAATTACACCTTTGCGTGCAATTATGGAGGAGTTTCCTAATAACACACAGATCGACATTTTGTATCGGGCATCTAATGAATCAGAGTTGGTTTTGCGCAAAGAGCTAGATGAGTTATCTGATCGCATAGGAGCTCGCGTTCATTATTTAGTTGGTTCACGGCAAGAACACACTATGTCCTATGAGTACCTTAAGAAATTTGTGCCAAACTTCCAGGATTCAGAAGTATTTATCTGTGGTCCCGAAGGTTTAGTGTCTGCAGTAAAAGAGGCAGCTAAAAAAGCCGGGATTCCAATGAACAGATTTCATGACGAAGCGTTTGCCTTTCACGGGTAGAAATTGGAGATTAGTAAATGTTTCGTAGAGCAGTAATTGTTTTAACAGGGACAGCGGCAGCTGTTACAAGTGTTTTGGTTTATCAGCCACCCCAGCTAAAACCTGTAGCCGCTGACTCGATTCCGGTTCCAGCTGCAAAAACTCCAACTGCAACCAATTCTAAGCAACCTGTTCCAGCAACTCCTGGGAAAGCAACTCCCACTCCTACGGCTCCAACCCAAAGTCAAGGAGTATCGGGTGTATTTACTGGCAATGTCGTGCAAACTCAATGGGGGCCAGTACAAGTAGAAATAACTGTCAGTAATGGAAAGATAACTGGTGCAAGCGCGCTGAAATTTCCAAATGGCGATCGCCGCTCCCTTTCCATTTCTCAGCAAGCGGTACCTTTTTTGATTGAACAAACGCTAGGAGTTGTTAACGCTTCACAAGTACAAGGTGTTAGCAGAGCTTCTTACACATCAGATGGTTGGCGAGGCTCGCTGGGTTCAGCGATCAAGAAGGCGGGAATCTAATGAAGCGAATCATGATTTTGGTTTTTCCACTTGTCCTATTTGTGGGTTTCTTAGCAATTAAACCTCCCGCAATCGGCGCCGATGCAAAGCCAACAGGTGCCACAACACCTCAAGCCAATCAGGATCCAACATCACCAAATTCAGCTCAGCCTTCAACTCCAGGTGCCGGCAATTCTGTTGCTCCAACCGTTAAGCCAAGTATCTCTGGCGGAGATGATGACGATGGTGAGGATGACGAAGAGGATGATGAAGACGGTGACGAAGACGGTGACGAAGACGAAAAACCTCGATACGGTGGACATGACGACGATGATTACGATGATTAGATTTTTGAATTTGGCCTAAAGAAGATGGCAAATGTTTACAGTGAAAATGTTTGGTCTACGGTTGTAACACTTGAATCTGATTTAGATGGTTTTTCATACGAGAAACAAATTGAATTTCTTCACCTTGTGGATCAGGTTTTTTCTACTTTTATTCCACACTCAGAGGTTAGTAAGTTAAGAGCAGGGCAGATTGAGATTAACCAATGCAATCAAGTACTCCAGGAGGTTTGGCAGGAGTGTCTTTTCGCCAAAGAGATTACCGATGGTGCTTTTGATCCCTGGGCTGTTGATGGGGGATTTGATCCCTCTGGATATGTAAAGGGTTGGGCAGCAGATCAAATTTGTGACCAGTTAGTAGCGGTCGGTGCGAGACATATTCAAGTTAATGCAGGTGGAGACATTGCATTACGAGGTGGATCATCTGAAAATGCCCCGTGGCAAATAGGCGTTGCACATCCGGAAAATACAGAATTAGTATCAAAGATTTATTCAATCCACAATGGCGCAATTGCAACGAGTGGAACATATGAACGTGGCAATCACATCATCGATCCACAAACAAAATCCATTGCAGTTGGTTCAAGATCGGCAACAGTCGTTGGCGAAAGTGCAGGGTTAGCAGATGCACTTGCAACTGCACTAGTTGTTGCTGGTCGAGATGGCGCGCATTGGTTTTCCAAACCTGAACTTGCCAGTTACTCCTGCTGGGTTGTCGATCGCCACCAAGACACTCTCTGGGAAATATCGCACACTTAAGGCTGCGTTGCCTTCTCGTCTAAGGTTTTGGATTGCTCGCAGGTATGAAGTCTTTAACAATTCTCAGTTAGATCTAGGCCAACACGCAAGGCAATTTTGGTCGCACAACACAAAAATCGCTTACTCTCTTTGCATGAGTACTTTAGATTTTCTCATCGTTGGTGCTCAAAAGTCTGGCTCAACGAGTTTGCGAGCATTTCTTGAAGAACATGAAAAGGAAATCTTTATCCTCAATCGCGAACTGCATTTTTGGAACAGAGGTGGGCAATATAAAGATGGAGCAGGACTAGATGGATACTTAAAAAATTTTTCAGAGGCTAAGCCACAACAAATTAAGGGTGAAAAATCTCCCAGTTACCTTGTCAGCCAAGAAGCTCCGGGTCGTATTCACAAACATTTTCCTGAAGTAAAAATCATAGCAATTTTGAGAAATCCTATTGATCGCGCCTATTCTGCGTATTGGCATGGACGCCGTGTCGGTGCAATAGAGACATCAACTACTTTTGGTGAAGCGGTTCGAAATCATAAAGTTAATCAAGGAAAACCATATGGAGATGTGGTTACTGCAGGCTTTTATTCAGAGCAAATCTCGCGCTACCTCAATTACTTTCCGATCGAACAGATCCACGTTTTGAGTTTTGAGTCAACTTTAACCCAAGCCAATGATGAACTTCAGGGGGTGCTTAGGTTTCTTCTTCCTCATTCCACTATCGCTAACCAAGAGAGTCAATTAGCATTTCCAAAGCGCAATGTGGCTCGTGCGAGTAGATTTCCAAAATTAAATGAGGCAATCTTTAAGAGCAAATTACTTAGTTATTCGACAAAGTCAAGAATTTCTAAGAAATCGTTGGTAGACCTTAAGGTCCCAGAAATGTTAGAAGATGATAGAAAATTCCTTCAAGAAATCTATGCCGGAGAAAACCAGGCCCTGCAGTCAATCCTGGGTAAAAATTTCGCTTGGAATATCTAGCTGCGGGTTAAAGAATCGGGATTCGATACTGGCGTTTGCCAGATTCCAAAACATAAGTGTCATATAGCTTTCGTGCAGTTTCATTAGTTTCATCGGTATTCCAATAGACGCGTGAACAGCCCCGTTCTTTTGCTTCTTTGATTACGGCATCAATTAATGCGCGACCGGTCCCTTGTCCGCGAAGATTCTCATCTACAAACAAATCTTCCAATAAACACTGACCATTTTCTGACCATGTAGAGTTTTGAAAGTTAAACGTGGTCATACCGACAATGTTTGTATCTGTTTCGGCAACAAGGCCATAAAGATTAAAACCAGGGTCAAGTAAACGATTCCACGTAATCTCTGTCTTTTCGGCAGAAAACTCAGTCTTATAGAAAGTCAGATAACCCTTCCAAAGTTGCAGCCAACATTGCTTATCACTTTGCTGCACAGGGCGAATGGTCAGCGTCATGGATGAAGGCTACCAAATACAACTCTTTGGACTCCTATCGCTGATGCGCATCCTTCTTGCTTGTTCTTGGTGAAAATTGCATCGATTTATGAGCAGTAGAATCAGCACATGCAGACAAAAGCTGAGTTTTGGTTTGATCCAGTGTGCCCATGGGCCTTCATTACATCTAGATGGATTCTAGAAGTTGCAAAAGTGCGTGAGATCGAAATTACTTGGAACATTTTTAGCTTGCCACATTTAAACAAAGATCGAGAAATGCCAGAGAAATACAAGGCTATTTTTGCTAACTCATGGTCCTGCGCTCGAATAATCAAGTCGGTAGAAAAGGATTTTGGGAAAGAAAAAACACTGCCACTTTATTCAGCAATTAGTACCCGCATTCATGTTTTGAAAGAAGCTGTTTCGAAGGATCTACTGAGTGATTCTTTGAAGGAAGTTGGTTTGGATACAAGGTACCTTGCGGAGATGGAAAATTCTGACTGGGATAAGCAGATCATCGAAAGCCATGAGCGGGGAATAAAGCTTGTTGGTGATGATGTTGGAACACCGATTATTGCAATCAATGGGATTGGATTCTTTGGTCCAGTAATTTCTCCAGCACCAAAGGGTGAAGAGGCAGGAAAATTGTGGGACGGAGTAGTCCTTTCTGCTTCTTATCCTGGTTTTTTTGAGATTAAGCGTTCAAGGACAGTTGGTCCAATTTTTGACTGACCTAATGGTTATTAAAAACAGTTCTACCGCGCATCTTGTTCTCTACACGGGTAACCTTGCGCAGGTTAGAAAAACATGAGGAGTATTTGGATTGTCTAAAGCAGATATCAGAACTGGGTTGTTGGCCTATGGTGCAATCGGTGATGAACACAATAAAGCCTTGCTTTCTACACCAGGGATGGTGCTTTCGGCAGTCTGCGATACAAATCCTGATCGCCTAAAAGCGGCATTACAACTTGCACCAGATGCAAAAACCTTTGGCGATGCACAAACCATGCTTGACTCTGGAGATATAGATCTTGTGGTTGTATCAACACCACCAAACACACATTTTCATTGGGCGAAAGAAGCATTAAAGCGTGGAATACATGTTGTTCTAGAAAAACCAATGGCACTGACAACTAACGAGTGTGATGAATTAATGGCTATTGCAAAAGCTTCTAATCTTTTGCTGGTTGTTTATCAAAATCGTCGCTTTGATGCAGATTTTGTAACAATCAAATCTCTCATCGAATCTGGTGAAATCGGTGATGTCTTTTCGTATGAAGCTTTTGTTGGTGGATACTCAAAGCCTTGTTCATATTGGCATTCAGATGTAGCAGTCTCAGGTGGTGCAATATTTGACTGGGGCAGCCACTTTATTGATCAAATCTTGGCAGTGATTTCTTCACCGCTTCAGTATGTAAATGGACTTAACCAAAAGCGAGTATGGGACCACGTAACAAATGCAGACCATGCGCAAGTAACACTTACTTTTACTGACGGAGTTCAGGCGATCTTTACCAACTCAGATCTAGCTGCAGCTCGCAAACCTAAGTACTTTATTCTCGGAACAAAGGGTTCGATTGTGGGGGATTGGGACACGAGCGCAGGGGGATCAGTTGCTGATCATCCAGCCAAGATATCTATTCACCGAGTAGGTGGCGCAGTTGAAACTATTGCTCTCAAAAGTGTAAAGCCATACACATTTCATGAATCTTTAGTTGCGCGGATTAATGAAGGCAAACAAATGTCTGTAACAGCTGAGCAGTCTCGCGATGTAGTTGCGATTATGCAGGCCGCAGAGGAATCTGCCTTAGTAAATGGTTTACCTGTAGTACCGAAGCTACTTCGATCATGAGTATTCGTTGGGGCTTTCTCGGTGCTGGGTCAATTGCCACTAAAGCTTTGAGGCCTGCTGTATCTGCAGCAAAAAATGCAACTTTGCATGCAGTTGCAAGTAGAGATGTGGCTCGTTCGCAATCTTTAGAGCCAACAAAGGTGCATACAAGCTACGAAGATCTTCTCAGCGACCCAGATGTTGATGCTATCTATATTTCTTTGGCAAATGATCAACACTGTCAATGGAGCATCAAGGCTCTCAACGCTGGCAAACATGTGCTCTGTGAAAAACCAATCGCTATGAATGCAAATGAAGCAAGATCAATGGCAGATGCAGCGAAAGCAAATGATCGTTTACTGGTTGAAGCCGTTTGGACACGTTGGCATCCACGGTTTATTCGTATGGTTGAACTTGTACGAAGCGGTGCAATAGGTGAGATTAATTCAATTGACTCGTCTTTTACATTTCCGGGTTCACTGGAGGGAAATTATCGCTTAATCCCAGAGATGGGTGGCGGTAGTTTGTTTGATGTTGGGCCATACCCATTGCATGCATTTTCTGCGCTTACTAACGGTGATCTCACAATGGTTGTTAACTCTGTAGAGAGAAATACTGCACCAACGGGCGTTGATATGACGACCCGAATTGATGCAACAATTAACAGTTCAATCGCAGCCCATGCCCTTACATCATTTGAACGAGATGAAGAACAACAATTGTTAGTAACTGGTTCCTTAGCAACTATTGAAAATGTCGGTAATGATGCATTTACATCACTTAGAAATCCAAGCATTCTCAAAGTTGGAGAGTCGATAGAAGAGTTTGCACCTGTTGATCCGTATCAGTTGATGGTTGAAAACTTTGGATCGCGAATTGTGGGTGAGCCAAGTTGGATTTTGCCAATGAATGAAACTATTCGCGTCATGGAGATTCTGGATGAAATCGCGGCCACCAAGGGTGGACCAGTAGCCCAATAGAAGAGTCCCGCCAACTGTTGGTCTGAGCCTGTTTCTGGCTTTCTTCATGCTTCGTTAACCTTCTGTTCACTTTTCCTCTGCCTCACATTGCTGGCGAAAGGGCATGATCACCCTGTGAGCATCACTGAAAATCCGGCCTCCACACAGGTGCCCAAGCCACGTGAGATAACAACCGAACCTCGATTTTCAGATCGCGTTTTTAGAGGAGTTGTAAGTTCGGGTGGCTTTATTGCCTTAATCATTCTTGGTTTAATCTCACTTTTCCTTTTCTATAACGGTTTTGGTGTATTTAGAACTGAAGGATTAAGTTTCGTAACTTCTTTTGACTGGGTTGCAGAGAGCATTGAAAACGGCACTGAAGCTTCATATGGAATTGGTGCGATGCTTTATGGAACCCTCGTTATTAGTTTTATTGGTTTATTTTTTGGATTTCCATTAGCTTTTGGAACAGCCTTATTTCTTTCTTACTACGCACCTGAATGGGTGAAAAAACCAATGGTTTTGGTCGTGGACATTATGGCTGCCATTCCATCGATTGTTTTTGGAATTTGGGGATATTTCGTACTGATGCCTCAAGCTGAAGAATGGGCGCGTTTGATTAATAAGTATTTAGGGTTTATTCCTATTTTCTCTATGCCCGGTGATTTCTTTACTAGATCACCATTTATTGCAGGTTTAGTGCTTGCAATCATGATCGTTCCAATCATTACTTCAATTTCTCGCGAAGTTTTTGCTCAGACACCACTAGATCGAATTCAAGCGGCATATGCCTTGGGTGCAACCAGATGGTCAATGATTCGCGCGGTAGTTATTCCTTATGGAAAAGGTGGAGTAATTGGAGGCGCAATGCTGGGCCTTGGTCGTGCGCTAGGTGAAACTGTTGCTGTTTATACAGTTCTTAACCTTGTCTATGACATTCGCCCAGAGATTCTATTA
>WLEB01000031.1 GCA_009704505.1 Actinomycetota bacterium
CAGTTCCAACTTCGTCGCGAGCTGCAACGCCTGGATCGTATGACTTAACGAAGTTCGCTAAGGCACCCTGAATCTCTTCAGGATTGATCTTTAGGTCTGCCATCTGTTTCTCCCTTTATTTGCTTCCGGCTAAAGCGCGTGCGGCCCCAGCCAAACGATTAGAAATTGATCCATCAACGATTTCATCTGCGAACTTCACTGAAACTCCCCCAATAACATGAGGATCGATTTCAATATTTATGCGAACAGGCTGTCCTACTTTGCTAGTTAAAGCCGTAACTAAACGTGTTTGCTGATCTTGAGTTATCGGTGCAGCAACCTTAACCAGTGCGATCACTCGATTACGGCGCGCTGCCAATGCCCATTGATAATCTGCAAAAGTGGCTTCAATGCTTCGCCCACGCCAAGAGTTGACCATGTGAGATAGCAGTTTTGAAGTTGAAGGTGATGCATTTTTTAAAATCTCTTGTGCAAGTTTTGATTTAGCTTGAACTGCATCTGACTTGAACGCTTTACGTAGTTCGGAAGAGTTTGTAATGGTATTGAAAACCACGAAAATCTCTTCTTCGACTCGGTCTAGTTCGCCAGAGATATTGGCTGCTGATGCCTCCGCTTCAATTGCCAATTGCTCAATAACTTGTACTAAATCTTTAGCTCCAGACCAACGTAGCGCTGAAATCTCGGTCAATAAACCAAGAGCAGGCGCTCCCACCTTTGAAGCTAAAAGATCTTTAACAAACACACTCTTTGACTGTGCATCACGAGATGGATCAGTTAGTGCGCGGCGAACTGAGATGTTAGAACCCAAAACATCTGTAATAAAGAAAAGTTCAGAGCTCAATGTTGATGCAGTTTTTGCATCAACACCCTTTACTGCAGCATCAAGTGCTATGCGTGCAGCAACGAGTGAGGCCCTACTGCTGCCTCCAAGATGAGCTCTCATCTTCTTTTCCTTTCTACTTTGACTTCTCTAGATCTTCAAGAAAGCGATCAACAATTCGTGATTGACGCGCTTGATCATCAAGTGCTTCTCCCACAATCTTTGATGCCAACTCAACAGCTAAAGCTCCAACTTCATTGCGAAGTGAAGTAACTGCTTGCTGACGCTCTGCTTCAATCGAAGCATGAGCCGCGGCAGTAATTCTTGCTGCCTCTTCTTGTGCCTTTGCACGAAGCTCTTCAACTATTGCAGCTCCTTGAACTCGAGCATCTTCACGAAGTGCTTGAGACTCAGACTGTGCCTTTGAAAGTTGTTCCTTGTACTGAACTAATGCATCTGCAGCTTCTGCCTGTGCTTTTTCAGCGCGCTCGATGCCGCCTTGAATTGCTTCAGTGCGAGCCTTAAATGCTTTCTCGAACATAGGAACTACTTTTTTGAGCATTACAAAGTAGAGAAGACCGAAGGCAATAAAGCCGACGACTATTTCTGCTGAATGTGGCAAAAGTGGATTGGGTGCTCCGCCTGCCGCAATCAAAATGTGTGACATCTGAATTCCTCTAGTTAGTTATCGATTAGTGATTAGAGAACGAATGCGAGTACGAGACCGAAGAGAGCTAGAGCTTCTGCCATAGCAAATCCAAGGAATGCGATTGGCTGTAGAACGCTGCGTGCTTCTGGTTGGCGAGCTACACCGTTGATGTATGCCGCGAAGATCATTCCCACTGCAAGTCCAGGTCCTATTGCTGCAAGACCGTAACCGACGAGGTTGAGTGTGCCTGTCATTTTTCTTACCTTTCCGTTGGTATTTCTGTTTGGTGGTTGTAGTGCTATTTCCTTGCTGAGTTAGTGCTCATCGGCTAAAGCACCACCGATGTAAAGCGCAGTCAGCAAGGTAAAGATGTACGCCTGCAGACATTGAACTAAAAATTCGAAGAAAGTAATTGCGATACCAAATGCAAAAGCAAATGGACTCACAAGCTTCAAGCCAATCGCACCTTCAAGTAAGTGATGGCCTCCGAGGATAAAGATCATCAGGAGTAGGTGGCCAGCAAACATGTTTGCAAACAAACGAAGTGAAATAGTCAGTGGACGAACGATTAAGTACGTTGCAATTTCAATAGGAGTCAACAAGATATAAACAGGTTTTGGGACTCCTGGCATGAAAAGAATGTCTTTGAGGTACTTAAAGATTCCATGATGACGGATTCCAACGTAATGGAAAACAGCAAAAGTTATGATTCCAAGTACGTATGCGAAACTGATTCGAGACATTGTCGGAAATTGGATCAGCGGAACTATTCCAAAAATATTATTGGTCAGGATAAATACAAAGAGGGTGAAAAGGTAAGGGACAAAGCGCATGAACTCATGCCCAATAATGTCTTTACCTAAATCATTTCGGACATATGCATACACAGATTCCCCGGCGAATTGAAGCTTGGAAGGAACAATTGATGCCTTACGAGATGCTGCAATGAAGAAAATTGAAATGATGATTACTGAAAAAATAACAAGAAAAATTGGTTTTGTTGTGAATTCGTTATCTCCAAAAATCGGAGGCAAAACAAAGTCTTTACTGCTTGGGGGAATAAACTCGCCGCCTTCTGCACGAAAGCTAAACATCGAGCGCACGAAGACTCCTCAAGAATTATCGAAGGATTAAGGCTGGGATGAAGGGATGGGGATAATCTCTTCGGGACGTACCCTATTGTTTAAATCGGCGTTGTGAGAAATCCAAAACCTGTGAATAAAGGTCAAATTGGTCACCCTTCGCGACCAAATCTGAGCCAGACTAGATAGAGGGCGGCGCCCATGCCAAGTAAGAGGCCTATGGGCAAGAAATAGCCAGTCACCAGCCATTTATCCAGAGCCCAGCCGATCCCGCCCCAGAACAATGGTCCAGAGATTAGGTATCCAAGAATTGTCCAAGCGGCACCTTCATTGATACGACTCATTTTTCTCCTTCTGACTTATTGCTTTGCTGGTTGCCGGAGTTAGAGCTGCTGGCACCGGGTAGGGGTAAATGTATGCGCAATTTCGTATAACTCGCAATCTCGCCTCCTAGCCAACTGAGCGTGAGAAGTATTGCCGTCACACCAAAACTAGTGCGATTGATGCTTTCTCTATCTGTATATGTGGTTAAGAGCCAGAGAAAAACTCCTACAAACAAAAGCTTGGTTGTATATGAAAATAGAGCTAAGCCCATTGTAGAAATTGGATCTAAATTTCTGGAGAAGCGAGAAACAAAAATAGTTATTGTAAAAAATATTACAACAATGAACTGGGCAAGTAATGCTCCTAAAAAACCAGGCATGCCGGCAATAAATGCAGAAAGCCCCATTGCAATCACACCAGTTACGGCTGTGGGAATTACTGCTCCTCGAAGTAGAGAGAGCTCAACGTTTTCTTGTGTCATTGAACTGCCGCCGCAGTTTTCTTCCCGCTTTTCATCACAAAGATACTTGCACCTAGTAAGACAACCACAGTGATCAGCGCTACCCACCATGGAGCAAAAGCAAGCACGGTGACTGGAAAAGCAATCGTTGCCGTCCAGAGATATAGGATCAAAGCTGTTTTGTTAGTTGAGTTACCTGCACTCAGCAAGCGGTGATGTAGGTGCTCATTATCTGGAGCAAATGGTGATCTGCCAGCCTTGACTCTGCGACCAACAGCTAGAAGTAAATCTAAAAATGGAATTGCAAGCACTGCAAATGGAAGGAGTAAAGGTAGAAGGGTTGGCCCTAATGACTCTGCTGAAATCGCATTGGGATCTACTTGACCAGTTAAAGTGATTGCAGCAGCAGAAAGTAGAAGCCCCAAAAACATAGAGCCACTATCGCCCATAAAGATTTTTGCTGGATTCAAGTTATGGGGCAAAAAGCCAAGACAGATTCCCACAAGGACGGCTGTAGTAAGAGATGGGACACCTGCGCGACTGAAGCCATAATCAACAGCTAATAGATATGCAAAGGCAAAAAAGGCTATTCCAGAAATTGCAACAATTCCTGCTGCTAGGCCATCCATTCCATCAATAAAGTTAACTGCATTGATCACCACTAAAACAATAAGCACAGTCAGAAGTTGGCCGATGCTTGGAGGCAGAGAGATAACGCCATTGATTGGAAGCCATAAAATCTGAATTCCATACACAAGCAGGATTCCAGCAACAAAAACTTGACCTGCTAACTTAGTCAAAGCATCTAGTTGAAAACGATCATCTGCCATCCCGAGCAAAACTATGGCAGTTGAGGCAAGAAATATTCCCCATGCTTCTTGGCCAAATGATTTTCCAACTAATGGAAGATGGTTAACGATTAAAAATGTTAACGACATAGCAATCCACATAGCTACACCACCCCAACGGGCAGTTGGCACGCTATGGATATCTCGATCTCTGACTGTTGCAATGGCACCAACGCGAAGAGCTAGTTTTCTAACAAAAGGTGTAATCAAGTAACAAAGTGCAGCTGAAATCAGAAGCGTTATTAAGTACTCGCGCATTAAATTCTTTTAAGCCTGGTAGATAGGAAAGCGAGCTGTCAGAGCGTGGACTTCAGATTTGATTGCAGAGTGTGCTTTCTGATCATCTGTCTTGATGGCACGAGAAATAAGGGATGCAATCTGTTTCATCTCTTCAACTCCCATTCCCTGTGTCGTTGTGGCAGGTGAACCAACACGAATACCACTTGTGATGCCTGGCTTTTCTGGATCGTATGGAATTGAGTTCTTGTTCATAACAATTCCTGCGGCTCCGCAACGTTCATCTGCGACTTTGCCATTAACGCCAGTGCTTCGAATATCCATAAGTGCAAGGTGTGTTTGTGTTCCACCTGAAACAGCACGCATACCTTCATTTTCAAGAGCTGCTGCTAAGGCTTGTGCGTTCACAATTACATCTTTTGCATACTTTTGATATGCCGGGGTTGCGCATTCAGCTAAAGCAACTGCTTTTCCGGCAACTGCAGACATGATTGGACCACCCTGCATACCTGGAAACACTGCCTTATCAATTGCTGCTCCATGTTCTTCTTTAGCCAAAATCATTCCACCGCGAGGTCCACGCAAAACTTTATGTGTAGTGAAGGTAACAACGTCAGAATATGGAACAGGTGAAGGGATCGCTTTACCTGCAACAAGACCAATAAAGTGGGCTGCATCCACCCACATGATTGCGCCAACTTCATCACAGATTTCGCGGACTTTGGCAAAATCAACAAGTGATGGATAGGCAGTTGCACCAGAACAGATCATCTTCGGTTTAGTTCTTTTCGCAATCTCACGTAGTTCGTCATAATCGATCAATTCATTATCTTTTCGAACGCCATAGGATTCGACGTTAAACCACTTGCCAGAAAAGTTAACTGGTGAACCATGCGTTAAGTGCCCACCATGTGCAAGTGACATTGCTAGAACTGTATCCCCCGGCTTTGTAAATGCCTGGTAAACAGCAATGTTTGCTGAAGCACCTGAGTGAGGTTGAACATTTGCATGTTCGGCGCCGAATAGAGATTTAGCACGATCAATTGCAAGGTATTCGGCCTTGTCTACTTCTTCGCAACCACCGTAATAACGTTTGCCTGGATAACCTTCGGCATATTTGTTGGACAAAGTTGAACCAAGAGTGGCCAACACCGCGCGAGATGTGAAATTCTCCGATGCAATCAATTGAAGATTCGTTTGCTGGCGCTTGAGTTCAGACAATAAGACAGCGGCGATCTCGGGGTCCTGTGAAGTTAATAGATTGAAATCGGGGCCGTAGAAGGTTTCAGACATGCACAAACCCTACAACGCTGGGCCCAACCACGCTCGTTGCCACCAGGTTTACCCTAAATTCGGAACAATCTTTTTGATTTCGGCACGAGAGATTGCACCTTCCCGAACCAATCGAATACCGGATTCATCTGCCTCCACAATCGTCGATGGTGCTGATTTTCGAAGCTTTCCATTGTTGAACTTAATTGCTAAATCCGTTTCCATAACAAGCACTTCATCCAACGTTAATGGATTAGGCAAGCCTTTTCTGGCAGCACTTGCAATTGCAAGTGGTCCTGTGTGGGCTGTTAAGGCTTTAGCAAATGCTGCTCGCGGAACTCGCACACTAATGCGATCTAATTGATTTGCATCTCCCAGATCCCAACTTAATCCTTCATAGGGACGCAAATTTAATGAAAGCATCCCTGGCCAAAACTTTTTCATTAAGGCTTTTATCTCTGGAGTTATCTCACGAATAATGCCATCTGTAGTTTTTGCTGAACCAACAATCACCTGTGCAGCTGTAAAGATTGAATCTCCGCGAAGCACATGCATTGCACGAACAGTGTCTGCTCTAAATGCATCACAGGCAAAGGCATAACTATTTTCCATAGGAATTGCGATGATGTATCCGTCTGCGATTGCCTTGGCGGCATTGCTGACATGGCGTCCAAGTTCACCCTTTTTTAAATCAACTTTTTTCGCCATGGCTACCTCCTCACCGCACTCGACCAACGTGGTCGGCCCACTAGGTCATCATGGCTGGCTACTTCAGAAAAATCCACATCCAAAAGTTTGGCGATTTCTTCCGCTTGATCTTCTCCGTGTTCAATGACTAAAACACCTTGAGGCTTAAGAAGTCTTGCCGCAGCTTCAATAAACATATGAGGAATTTCTAAACCTGTAGGTCCACCAAACAGAGCAACGTGAGGTTCAAATGCTTCAACATCTCTTGGAAGTTTTTGCCTCTGTGGAATGTATGGAGGATTTGCAATGACAACATCACATTTAATTCCAGGTAGCACATCTGCAACATCACCCTCAATAACGCGAACGTTTTCTGCAATATGTGAAACATTCTTCTTTAACCACACAAGAGCCTCTGGACTTTTCTCCACTGCGATGACGCGAGAGGCTGGTGCCTCCGTTGCAATTGCAAGAGATAAAGCTCCAGAGCCTGCGCCAAGATCAACAACACTGACAGGTTGCGGCAGATTTTTAATGTGCTGTAGAACTGCTTCAACTAAGAGTTCGGATTCAGGACGGGGAACAAGTACACCAGGACCAACTTGAATATCTAAATGCCTAAATGGTGCAGTGCCAGTTAAATACTGCAAAGGTTCAAAACTCAAGCGGCGATCAAGCAAATCAAAGAACTGTTCTTCAACTATGTTTTGATCAGAAAATCCAAGTAACGTTGCCTCAAGCACAACCGGATTGTGAAGATCCATTCGAGTTAAACCTAAAACATGAGCAAGCAAATGCTCTGCATCAACTTTAGAAATATTGGATTCGCTCAATTGTGCTTTCGCAGCTCGCAAGATTGCCTTAATCTCCATTGTTAGTTGGCGTTTGCTAAGCGCGCAGCCTTGTCTGCATCTAGCAACGTTTGAATCATGTCATCTAAATCGCCATTGAGGACCGCATCAAGGTTGTTTGATTTGTAGTTGACTCGGTGATCGCTAATTCGATTTTCTGGAAAGTTGTAGGTACGAATTCGCTCTGATCGATCTACGGTACGCACTTGGCTTTTTCGTTCTGCAGATGCAACTGCATCGGCCTTTTCCTGTGCATCAGCCAATAAGCGCGCACGAAGAATTCGAAGAGCTGACTCTTTGTTTTGCAACTGGCTCTTTTCGTTTTGGCATGAAACAACGATTCCAGTTGGTACGTGTGTTAATCGGACAGCCGAGTCTGTGGTGTTTACAGATTGACCACCTGGTCCAGATGATCGATAAACATCCACACGTACATCTTGCATGTTTAACTCAACATCAATTTCTTCAGCTTCAGGCAAAATCAGAACACCAGCAGCAGATGTGTGAATACGTCCCTGGCTCTCAGTCTCCGGAACGCGTTGTACACGATGTACTCCACCTTCAAACTTTAGGCGTGCATATGGGGATTCACCCGGCGCTGCTGTTCCCTTTGATTTAACTGCAACAGAGATATCTTTATAGCCACCCATTTCACTTTCAGTTGCATCAATGATTTCTACTTTCCAATTACGCTTTTCTGCATAGCGCATGTACATGCGAAGAAGATCGCCTGCAAATAATGCAGACTCATCTCCGCCGGCTCCTGCTTTAACTTCTAAAATAACATCACGGTCATCATTTGGATCTCGAGGCAAAAGTAATTCTTCTAATTTTTCTGCCGCTTCATCCCGTGTTGCTTCAAGTGCTGGTATCTCTGATGCAAACTCTGGATCAACGCTAGCTAACTCTGCGCCAGCAACAAGATCTTCTTCAGCAGATTTCCACGCTTTAAAGCCGGCAACAACTGGTCCAAGCTGCGCGTATCGGCGACCAAGTTTGCGCGCATTTGCTTGATCTTCGTGAATAGATGGATCAGCCATCTTCGCCTCAAGTTCGGCGTACTCACGAACCATTTCATGTGCCGATGCAAAACGATCATTACTCATCTGAGTACTCCTTCCTCTCTCGACGTGTCTAAGCAAATAGTTATAAAAAAATAAAGAAACCGCGACCACAGCAATTAAGGCTGCGATGCGGTTTCTTTAAAAAGCTAGTTTGAGGTTTTTTTACCGAAGCGCTCTTCGAACTTGGCCACACGACCACCGGTATCAAGAATGCGCTGCTTACCTGTGTAAAACGGGTGGCATACAGAACAAACTTCAACATAAATAGAACCTGTTGTAACTGTTGATCGAGTTACGAATTTTTCGCCGCAACCACAGGTTACTTGAGTCTCTACGTACTCTGGATGGATCTCTGACTTCATAGTTTTTCCCTCATTCATGTTTGGGTCCTTTTTATCTGAACTTAGTGCTCAGGTAATCAGGTGAACCAAACGGTTGTTAACAGGTGCTTAGGGTAAGTGATAAGCCTAGTTTTTGTGAAATCTACGCTTACTTTGAATCGTCAGGCCCAGAAGTTGTCTTCTGGATCTGCATCAAGAATTCAACATTGGATTTGGTGCCCTTCATCTTTTCAAGGAGAAGTTCAAGTGCAGCCTGAGGTTCAAGTGCGTGGAGAACTCGACGAAGCTTCCAAACGATGTTGAGTTCTTCTGATCCCATGAGAATCTCTTCTTTACGAGTTCCAGATGCAACAACGTTTACTGCAGGGAAGATTCTCTTATCTGCCATACGACGATCAAGAATCAACTCCATATTTCCTGTTCCCTTAAACTCTTCGAAGATAACTTCATCCATGCGTGAACCTGTATCGACAAGTGCTGTTGCAAGGATTGTTAATGAGCCACCATCTTCAATGTTTCGAGCGGCACCAAAGAACTTCTTAGGTGGATACAAAGCTGCTGAATCAACACCACCAGAGAGAATTCGACCTGATGCAGGAGCTGCAATGTTGTAAGCACGTCCTAAACGAGTAATTGAATCAAGAAGAACAACAACGTCGTGGCCTAGTTCGACAAGACGCTTTGCGCGTTCAATTGCAAGCTCTGCAATTGTTGTGTGGTCATCGGCTGGGCGATCAAATGTTGAGGCAATAACTTCGCCCTTAACTGAGCGTTGCATGTCTGTAACTTCTTCAGGGCGCTCATCTACAAGAACAACCATCAAGTGACACTCAGGATTATTGGTAGTGATTGCATTTGCAATTGACTGCAAGACCATTGTCTTTCCAGCTTTTGGTGGAGAAACAATAAGTCCGCGTTGTCCTTTACCAATTGGAGCTATCAGATCGATTACGCGAGTAGTTAGAACATTTGGTTCGGTTTCAAGACGTAGGCGCTCCTGTGGATACAAAGGAGTGAGTTTTCCAAATTCGACACGGTTGCGTGCCTCATCAGGTGTGACTCCATTGATTGTTTCAAGAGTTATGAGGGCATTGAATTTCTCTTTGCGCTCCCCTTCGCGAGGCTGGCGAACTTGGCCTGTAACAACATCGCCTTTGCGCAAACCGTTCTTGCGAACTTGCTGCAATGAAACATAAACATCGTTTGGTCCTGGCAAATATCCACCGGTTCGGATAAATGCATAACTCTCGAGAATATCTAGTAAGCCGCCGACAGGAACAAGAACATCGTCTTCACTTAATACTGGTTCACGTTCTTCTCGTGGTCCACGATCACGGTTGCGATCACGGTTGCGATTGCGACCTTGACGATCATTGCGATCGAATCGATCACGGCCTCCACGATCATTATTTGATGATGGAGCCGAGTCTTCATCATCATCAGAATATTGGGAGTTACCTTTTGGCTTCGAATCTTTTTTACGGTTATTTCGTGCCTCACGACGGGCCTCACGTTCAGCCTTGGCATCTTCGCGGTTTTTTGCTTGCAATCCCGCAATCGCATCAACTAACGCGTCCTTTTTCATTTTTGCTGCGCCTTCAACACCTAACTGTGTTGCGACCGTCTTCAACTTAGGAAGGGTCATTGCTGCAAGCTCTGGACTGTTTGAGCGTACTGGTTCTA
>WLEB01000032.1 GCA_009704505.1 Actinomycetota bacterium
AAAAAGCTTTCCACCTGGGAATTCAATTTTGCTATTTGGCGCCATCATGGCTTGCATCTGCTCAATATTTCGATCTTCACCAAATTGAAGAAACTTATCGACTAATGCTGCTGCATCCATGTCATCCCCTTTTTCGCTTTTGTGCTGCCTCAGTTACTGTTCATTTGCTATTCGTTGATCACGTACAAAACGTGCTCTTTCAATCACCACCAAGAGTACTCACTGCTAAATCTAAATCTAAAAACGCCCCTATGGCATGGCCCTCAAATGTGGCCTCGGCAACAGTTCTAGGTGAAAGTGCATCCCCAATCACGTGAATGCGTCCAGATTGAGCCAATGGGGCTTGTTGGTAGAGAGCATCGTTTGCAAGGCGCGGTCCACAGTCGATGACCATTGATGTTTGCGAGACTTCAGTTTTCTCACCATTTAAAGCATTGGTAATCACGCAATTCTCACCTTCAACCGCAATATCACTGGCTAGATACATTAAAACTCCCAGCGACTTAAGCCTTGGAATTAATGCCAACTTTGAATACGTAGTGATCTGGCTAAACAACGATGCAGTCGGTGAGACAACGTGAATTCTGTACCCATTAGATGCTAATTGCTCTGCAATTGAAGCAGCAATCCAGGTCCCTTGATCATCAACAATAACAATCTCTTCTTTTGTTTCAGATTTCTTGTTGGCTAATTCTTTGATTGCTACATCTGCTGCGATAACTCGAACACCACTACCAAAATTTCTAGCTTCAAAGTTTGCACCTGTTGCAACAATTACTTCGTCAAATTCATTGAGAATTTCGGATGAATCAGAGATTTTAGTATTGAGCTTTAGAGTTATTCCTGACTGAAAGACTTTTTCGGATAACTCTGATACTAAAAGTCCAAATCGATCTCTTTTTGCCAGAGTACTTGCCAATAATGCTTGCCCACCTAATTGGGCGCTTGCTTCAATCAAGGTAACGGAGTGGCCAGCTACATGGCTAGAAAGCGCCGCACTCATTCCAGCCGGACCGCCACCAACAACTAATACTGATTTCTTTACCTGCTTGGCTTTTCTAATCTCTATCCATTTCTTTTCGGCTCCAACTTCTGGGTTTACAACACATGAAATTGGTAAATTCTTTTCTACGCGACCAATACATTCTTGATTACAAGCAATACAGGATCTAACTTCGCTGTTTCTATCACTTGCAAACTTGTTCACAATCTCTGGATCTGCAATTTGTGGTCGTGCCAGACCAACCATGTCAGCCTCACCAGAATCGATGAGTTCACTAGCCTGGGAAATTGTGTCTAATCGACAGACTGCTAAAAGTGGAATCCTAGGAAAAGCATCTTTAAATAGTTTTGCATGGCTTCGATATGGTGCATGGGGAAAACTCATGTCGGCTATCTGCGTGGCAATTGTAAATGAGCCGTGATATGCCGAATGACTTACATTTATAAAGTTCAGATCAAACAAACCATTTAGTTTTTCAACTATCTCGAGCATGTGTTGTGGGTCTAATCCACCTGGCATAAATTCATCTGCGCTAAAGCGCACTCCAACTGCCATGCCAGGGACTCTGGAAAAGATTTCGCTGAGAACTTCAACTGCAAAGCGCATTCTGTTTTCTAGTGAACCGCCGTAATTATCTTGTCTTGAATTACTAGCTGGAGAAAGAAATTGTTGGATTAAGTGTCCGTGACCCAAGTGAACTTCTAGTCCATCAAAGCCTGCAGATTTCATACGAACAGCAGAGTTTCCAAATGCTTTAACCATGGTGGCAATATCTGCCTGACTCATGACGTGAGGTGTTTGCCCACCCTTTGTCCAGGAAATTGCAGATGCAGACCAAGCAGCTGTATGTGTTGCATCTCCATTTGCTTGGCGTCCGGCATGCATGATCTGGGCAAAGATGGCCGCGCCATTGTGATGAACAGCTTCGGTGAGTTTTCGAAAACTTGGAATGCATGAGTCATCAGAAGATCCAAGTGTTGAACTTCTACCGGCACTTGTTGGATGCACACGAATTGCTTCGGTGATGATTAAACCTGTGCCACCTGCTGCTCGAGCAGAAAGATATGCAGCGTTTCTATCTGTGGGTAAATTGTTGATGCCAAAATTTGTTGTGTGTCCTGGGAGAAATACACGGTTTTTGATTCTTACCCCGCCAATTTCAATGGGGGTCAGTACCTTAGACATCAGTTTTAGCTCCTAATTTTCTACAAGTTTAACTTCTATCGTGACAGTCAGCAATAGCAAAAGAATCTGTGACTAGATAGTTCATGACTTATCAACCCATCACAGCAGAACGTGTGCTTGAATTAATGCATGGAAATTGAACTTGGCCCGCTAAGTGAGAGTCAGAGATATGCACTTCTGACTCAGACGATAATTCCGCGTCCAATTGCATGGGTTTTGACCGATAACTCTTTACCAGGTGATGCGCGATGGAATTTGGCTCCATTCTCATTTTTTAATGGAATAGCTTCAGATCCACCAATGGTTATGTTTTCTGTTGGTAGCTGGGATGTGTCCGGTAAAGCAAAAGATACTTTGGTTAATATCCGAAAAAACTCATCTTTTACAATTGGAATTGCAAACCAACATCAAGTCAAGCACGTTCAACAGAGTGCAATTTCTTTAGACCATGGAGTCAGTGAAACTTCAAAATTTGGCATCTCTGTAACTTCCTGGCAATGGCCTACACCGTTGATTGACGGATGCAGAATTAACTTTGCCTGCACGCTTTCAAAAGAGGTAAAAATCGAGGAAAGTAGTCAGATTTTAATCTTTGCGAAAATATCAAAAATTTGGGTTGCAGATGAAGCTGTAAGCAAAGATGAGAAAGATCGAATCGTGATAGACCCCGAAAAAGTTGACCCACTACTGCGACTTGGTGGGGGTAAGTACGGAACTCTTGGCAGCGTTATGCCGATGCCACAAGTGTAAGCACAAGATTTTCTGTGTTTAGCCCTGAATCATTCGAGCGATTTGAAGATACAAGGGGATGCCAATAATTAAATTGAACGGGAATGTAACCCCAATGCTAGATACCAACGCCAGTGATGCCTTTGCCTCGGGTAGTGCAACTGCAACAGCTGCAGGTGCGGCGATATAGCTCGCACTTGCACACAGAACTCCGAGCATCACTGTTCCACCTAAAGAAAGACCTACGAAGTTGGCGACAAACATGCCTAATACCGCCATAAGGATCGGGAAAAAGATTGCAAAGACACTCATTTGAAAACCAACGTGCTTGATCTCATTCCAATTTGTACCTGCCAAATATCCAAGGTGCAATAAGAAAAGAGCCAGAAATCCACTTTGAAGATCGATGAAGAATGGAGTTACTGTTTCATATCCAGAATCAGTTGTGACCGCACCGATCATCAGTCCACCAACTAGAAGTACAACTGTTTTTCCTGCAAGAACTTCTCGCATTGTCACATTCCATGCGACTTTGGTATCTCGGTGTCTTGTTCCAAGATAGATACCCATAATGATCCCTGGAATCTCCATCATTGTAAGAAGGGCAGTGGCATAGCCCTCAACTTTTATTCCAGATCCTTCTAAGAAAAAAAGCGCCGCAGTAAAGGTAACTAGTGAGGTAGATCCATAATGAGCGGCAATAGCGCCACGGTCAGATTGATTTAACTTTCTCACAAAAACCAAAACATAAAAAGCCAAGAATGGAATAGTTGAACCGAGAACTATTGTCGCGATCGAGGGAGCAATAAACTCTGAAAAAGTAACATCTTTGAGAGCGTGACCTCCCTTAAGGCCAATTCCAAAGAGGAGGAAGACTGAGATAAATTGGTAGACAGATTCAGGCATCCGCACATCACTGTTAATTCGAGAGGCGAAGAATCCAAGGGCAAACAATAAAACGGCTACTGAGGTCAGATTGTTAACTGCCAACTCTAATGAGCTTTGCATGGTGCCCCCTTCTCGTGCCTTAAAGATACCTGAAATACAATTCATGTGTCAAAATACGTGTATTATCAGCCTATGGCAAAGGCGGCGCAGCAGACTCGGGAATGGACGTTTCTGTCCAATCATGGACATGTCCTGATTCACTTAAGTCGTGATCCAGAAGCGCGTATTCGAGATATCGCTAGCTCTGTGGGAATAACAGAGAGAAGTGCGCAAGCAATTTTGGCCGACCTTGAAGATTCTGGCTATGTAAACATTTCAAAGATAGGACGGCGCAATAGCTATTCAATAAACCCGCGTTTAAAGTTTCGACATCCAGCAGAAGTTGGAAAGCCAATAAGCGCTCTCTTGAAAATCTTCACATAAGAAGTTTCTTGATTATGTCTGAAGAGTTAGGTAAAGGACATCCATATTTTGGTCAGGTAGCAGTTCTGACAACAAAACATGAAAAACTACCTTTAATTGCCCCGCTATTTTCGCAATTGATTAACCTGAAGATTACACAGTGCAACGAAGATACCGATCAGCTAGGAACATTTAGTGGCGAAGTGGAAAGAAACCTTCCACCACTTGAAACAGCAATTAAAAAAGCTAAATTAGGAATGGATAAACTTGGAGTTTCCTTAGGTTTAGCTTCAGAAGGATCTATTGGACCTGATGCTGAAGTTGGCTTTTTTAACTCCGATGTGGAGTATCTGGTCTTTGTAGATGCCTGCAGGGATCTTGTGATCTCTGAAATGTTTCGATCATTTGATATCCGTGCAGGATCTCTAGTTGCCGAGCCAGGACATGAGATTTCAGGTTTCTTGAAGAAAGTAGATTTTCCCAACCATAAGTTAATTGTTACAGCTAACTCGGGTTCTAAGAGTTCGCCTATAAAGGGAATCGGAACCTTAGATGAGCTTGAAAGTGCAATTGAATTAAATGCAAAGATTTCAAATGATGGAAAGGCCTTGATTCAGTCGGACTTGCGCGCACACTGCTCACCGTCTCGCCGCAAAAACATCGCACATGTTGCCCAACTTCTTGCAACGAGAATTTCTAAGCAGTGCAAGGTGTGTGATGCTCCTGGATGGGGGAGGGTTGATTATGAAAGAGGATTGGAGTGCATTACTTGTGGTGAACACAAGCCCCTTGCGATTAAACGTGAAATTTTTGGGTGCATTAGTTGCGAGCATTGGGAAGGGGGAGAACTCATTAGGGAGTTCTTGGATCCAGCTCATTGCGATTTTTGCAATCCATAATGTTGCAATTAGCCACTGAATTCTATAGAAAGACGTGTTTTTATCTCTGCCATCCAATTTCTTAGGCATTCGTGTGTCAAGGTTCACTAATACTTGAACCAGAACATTTACTATTTCAGTTGTATTTAAGTGAAATCTCAGCAAACCTGAATATGGTTTCGCCATGAAAATTCTGACCGTTGCCATCTCTTCATCACTTCTAGTAGTTCTTACAGGTTGCGGAGTTGGAGATCTTGCAAAAACTGCAACCGATGCAGCAGCCTGTAAAGCTTTGTCTTCAACGATTGGCGGAATAACAACTGCCTATCAATCTGGTTTAATCGATTCAGGATTAAGTTCGCAAATTAATTCACTCGTTGGTGATCAAGCTAGGTCACTTCTTTCCACAGGACTTGCAGAGGACATCGGATTACTCATTGATGCACTCGGTCAATCTCAAACCGCTCAAGGATCTCAAGAAAATATCGAGTCAATCACTGCTTCAATTACTAAACGATGCTCAGATGTAGGTGTAACGATCGGAAGTTAATTCAGAGAAGCAATCTTTTCTTTAACTGCTATCACTGAAGGGTTAGTTAGGGAAGAACCATCTGAAAACAGCAGCGTTGGAACAACACGATTACCGCCGTTGACTAACTCAACAAATGGAGCAAATTCGATCTCTTCTTCAACGTTTACTTCGCGAAACTCAACACCCGACTCATTTAACTGACTTTTAAGTCGCTTGCAGTAGCCACACCAGTTGGTGCTGAACATCACGAAATCTGTTCCTTTAATTCCTAATTGCTCAACAGGTGATTGGGACATGGTTGATTCCTTTTCTAAGCAGCGACTTACCCTGAGCCTATTATCTATGACTTTTCCTCTATTTATCTTCCTGAATGAGGAATGTAGGATTGGCCTATGAACCCACAGGAACTCCTTGAAACTTACACTCAAAACGCACAGGCCTTTATAAAGGCAGCTAAGGCAACTCCAACAGAAAAACTCACTCAATCCCCATCCGATGGTGAGTGGTCACCTGCATTTGTTATTCACCATATGGCAGATTCAGAGATCCAGTTTGGAGCACGTTTTGCTAAGACATTATCGGAAGATAATCCAAACATTGTGCTATTTGATGAAGAAAAATTTCCAGAAGGTTTGCACTATGACAAGAGAAGCGTTGCACTCTCAATCGCATCCTTTGAGGCAACTCATAATATGAATTTTGAGATTTTGAAAAATGCTTCAGCCGATGATTGGAATAGAACTTCTGTGCATCCTGAGAAAGGCCCGGTCTATTTAACTTCGTGGGTTAAATCCTGCGGTGGACATATTGGTTCACATCTTGAACAGCTGAAGAGCATCTCTTAATTGTTCTGCAACGCGCAGAATTCACCCAGTCAATCCAAATAATCAATACAATTAGCCGTAACGACTTCGTCAGGAGAAAGTTTTGTTTGAAGCAATTTTTCTAGGCATCATTCAAGGCCTGACGGAGTTTTTACCTATTTCATCTAGCGCTCATATTCGCATCGCTGGTGAGTTCATGGATAAAGCACAAGATCCTGGCGCTCGATTTACTGCCATAACCCAAATTGGTACCGAGCTTGCTGTTCTTATCTTTTTCCGCAAAGACATCGCCGCTATTGTGCGTGCTTGGTTTAGTTCCCTGAAAAAATCTAACCAACTACTGCCGGACGAAAAACAAGCATCTCGTATGGGATGGTTGATCATCATTGGTTCAATTCCAATTGTTGTATTGGGATATTTTGGCCGACACATTATTGAAAATGATTTGCGCTCCCTTTGGCTTATCGCAACTGTCTTGATTGTTTTTGGAATAATTCTGGGAATAGCAGACAAGTTCGGTAGCTCACAAAGAACACTTGAGGCGCTCTCGAATAAGCATGGTTTGTATTACGGAGTGGCCCAGGCCATGGCACTTATTCCAGGAGTTTCGCGCTCAGGTGCAACAATTGCAATGGGTCGAGCACTTGGATATTCACGTGAGGCTGCGCTGCGTTACTCATTTTTGTTAGCAATACCAGCTGTCTTTGGCAGTGGTTTTTATCAACTAAGCCAGGGATTAACCGAGGATAGAAACGCAAACGTTTTTTCACTCTCACACACCTTGGCAGCTACCGCAATTGCATTTGTCGTCGGATATCTTGTTATCGCCTGGCTAATTAGATTTGTTATGACTAAAAGCTTTATGCCTTTTATTATCTATCGCATCGCACTTGGTTCGACCTTACTGATACTTCTATCAACAGGAGTGATTAATTCTTAATTCTCGTTTAACAAAGCCTCTTGCCGACAAGTTCCGTGAAAATGTCTCAGGTTCAAAAGATGGTCGGCCTGATTGGGTTGCCACAATTGAAACTGGAAACGACATTGGATTGTTTGGTCCAGATAGCGCCGTGTGGCAGGTTCACGGAAGCATCGCAACATTAGTTGGGGGAGTGCGTGCATTATTGCTACAGGCAGCACACCCAGCACCCTTATCTGGAGTAGCAGAACATTCACGATATGAAAGTGATCCCTTAGGCAGACTTGCAGGAACTACCAGATGGTTGACTGTAACAACTTTTGCAGCAACAGAAGTGATTGAAAGAGAAGCAGCGCGAGTTAATGCAATGCATGATCACGTTAAGGGAGAGTTTAAGGATAAGAATAACCATGTAAAAAACTATCAGGCCAAGGATCCTCGATTTTTACTATGGGTGCACTGCGCATTTACTGACTCATTTTTGAAGGCACATCTTGCACTTGGTTATCCCATCGATAAGGGCGCCGATGCATATGTGCGTGAATGGAGTAGAAGCGCGATTCCTTTAGGGCTGGTAACTGCGCCACAAACTGTTGCTGAGTTAGAAGCCACCCTTAATGATTTTAGGGAAAACGATCTTCGCCACGCGGATCGGACGGAAGAAGTAGTCAATTTTATTTTGAATCCACCCTTTGATGGTGCAGGCAAATACTTTTATAAATTAATAGCAAATGCTGCGATAGCAACCTTGGATCCTAGAGAGCTCACGCTTTTAGGTTTGAAGAAGAAATCTAGAATCTGGTTAAAGATATCTCGTATCGGTTTAGATATTTTCTTTGCAATATTGGGTTCAGAGCCACCTGCAATGGCTGCGGCAAAAGAACGAATTAAACGTTTAAGTTAATTGCTTTCTAATTTGTAGCCAAGACCACGAATAGTTTGAATTAAAACTGGATTGGCAGGATCTGCCTCAATCTTTGACCGCAGACGCTTGATATGAACATCTAGAGTTTTTGTATCTCCGTAGTAGTCCCCACCCCAAATGCGATCAATTAATTGCGAGCGAGTCAATACACGACCAGAGTTTCGCATCAAAAACTCCAGTAGCTCGAACTCTTTAAGAGGCAAAGAAATTTGTGTTCCATTGACTGTAACTTGGTGCTTTCCGATATCTAACCGAATTCCAGCAACGCTATGAATCCCATGTTCTGTTGCAACATCTTCGCCAGATCCACGCCTTAATACAGCCTTAATTCGCGCAATTAGCTCGCGAGATGAATATGGCTTTGTCACATAGTCATCTGCGCCTAACTCTAAGCCAACTACCTTGTCGATTTCAGAGTCCTTGGCAGTGAGCATGATGATTGGCACTTGCGAAGTAGTTCTGATTGATTTACACACTTCAACACCTGAAACCTCTGGAATCATCAAATCAAGCAAGATGAGATCTGCGCCATTTTCATTAAACTGCTTAATCGCATCAGTTCCTGTTGCTGCAACAGCAACTTCATATCCTTCTTTACCCAAGAGAAATGACAAGGCCTCAGAAAAAGATGATTCGTCTTCAACGATCAAAATCTTTGTCACTACATTGCCTCCTCAGATTTAGAAAAAATCGGTAGTTTCAAGGAAAACGTACTTCCAACATCTTCAACACTCCATACGCTTACTTCGCCACCATGCTTGGTGGCAACATGTTTAACAATAGACAATCCAAGCCCTGTTCCTCCACTTTCTCGAGATCGGGCGGGATCAACTCTGTAGAAGCGCTCAAAAATTCTC
>WLEB01000033.1 GCA_009704505.1 Actinomycetota bacterium
CTGGCAGCCGTTGATAAATACGCCGCAGAGATCGCAAGGCGCGGTGTTGAAAAGATTCGCTTCTGTGCAACAAGTGCGACAAGAGATGCAACTAATCGGGCATTGTTTATTGATGGAGTTCGTGAGCGCTTAGGAATCGATGTTGAAGTAATCACCGGAGTTGAAGAAGCCGAACTCTCATTTATAGGAGCCATTCAAGAGTTAGATCCCAAATCTGGACCTTTTTTAGTCGTTGATATTGGTGGGGGGTCAACTGAATTTGTCTTTGGAAATACAAAAGTTGAAGCAGCAAAAAGTGTCAATATCGGATGCGTACGAATGAGTGAGCGTCACTTTACAAATGATCCTCCAACGGACAGCCAAATTGAAATGGCTCGAGCAGATATACAAGAGGCTATTGCATTAGCAGCGACCGAAGTTCCTATAACCAAAGCTAAAACTCTTGTAGCAGTTGCAGGAACGGCAACAACAGTTGCAGCCGCCGCTCTTGAGTTAGAGATTTATGATCGCTATTCAATTCATCTTTCTCGTGTTTCTTCAACGCAAGTCCATAAAGTTTCTGAAATATTTCTAGCAATGGATCGAGACCAAAGAAGTAATCTTGGTTACATGCATCCTGGTCGAGTTGATGTTATTGCTGCTGGTGCCTTAGTTCTTTCGGAGGTAATGAAAGCGACCACAGCAACACAGTTCATTGCCTCAGAGACAGATATTTTGGATGGCATCGCGCTTTCAATTGCCAGCACCAGTTGAACTACCAATGGTTTGTGCATTTGAGGCAAGCGCAATTGTGGGATTTAGATCCAAAAAATAAGTGTAGATTTACCTCCGCTTGTAACTAACTTGGTAACGCCCCGATAGCCCAATGGCAGAGGCAGAGGACTTAAAATCCTCCCAGTGTGGGTTCGACCCCCACTCGGGGCACCATTTCTCAAGTTAAATCGAGTCCATTAACTGAGAAGTTACTGTGAATAGCCCAAGAGTATCTAGTAAATCTATGTTGTAGTTTGGCGAGAACGTAAAATTCAAGCCACTATGCCAAAAATGTTTAACCCCAAAAAATCTGTGGCTTTTGTTTTATTGTTGGCTCTCCTTAGCGCGCCTTTGATTGCAAATGCTAATGAAGTGATCACAAATCAAGCTCAACTCGAAGCCATAGGCTCTTCCAGTGAAGCTTTAACTGGAAGTTATGTTTTAGGAAACGATATCGAAGTAACTTCTCCATTTAATTCTGCAGGTGACTACTACATTGAAGGTAAGTTCAACGGGACGTTAGACGGAAATAGTTACAAAATCATGGGATTACGTAAACCACTATTTGATGAGATAGGTCCAAGTACCGATAGAGAAGACGACGGCGCACTTGTTAAGAATTTGACTCTAATTGGCACAGTTATCGGTGGCGAAGGATTTCTAGCAGAACGAATCAACGTTGATGGTGAGGTTCAGAATGTAGGCGCAAGTGGCTCAATTGTTTCTGGCGATACAAATATTGGGGGCTTAGTTGGAAGAAATAACGGCAAAATTAGAGATTCATATGCAAACGTTGAAGTAAATAGCACCGGTTATGAACCATCTGTTGGCGGTTTAGTAGGTTTCAATAACAATCTAATTGAACGCTCATATTCCCTTGGAGATGTAAGTGTAAGTCCAAGTAGCCATCGCGGGGAAATTGGTGGACTAATTGGCCAAAACTCAGGTTTGATCAATAATTCATTTTCTCAAGGCAGTGTTACGGTTGAAAATGTTGGAGGAATTGCACAAGATTTTGTTGCTGGAGGACTCGTAGGTGTGCATAGTTATAGCACTATTTCGAACTCATTTGCTTCAGGTACAGTTTCTGGAACACGTATTACCGGAGGATTAGTTGGTTTTAATCATCTTGGAAATGTTCTAAACGCAAATTCTAAAGGAGAAGTAACTGGACACTTATTTGTTGGAGGATTGATTGGGAACAATTCTGCTGAAACAACTATTAGGAATTCATACTCAACCAGTAATGTTTCTTGTGGTTCAACATCCGAAACTTGTAGCGCTCTAATCGGTTTTAGCAGTAACGAAAGAGTGACAGTTGACAATTCTAAGGGAATTGGCCAGGTTACGTTGAATTCAATACCCCAAATCAATCCAGATCAAAATGCAGATATTCCTGCATTTCTAACTGTAGTTGGAGATGAGTACTTCACAATTGATTCATGCTACAACTCTGGACAACCCATTTTAAGAGGTCTAAAATCGACATTTCCAAATTCTTGCGGAGTCAATCAAACCACCTCCTCTAGCTACCCAATTAATACAAGTACTGGTTTAAGAACTGAGAAAAAAGAAGCACCGAGTAATTTCCGTTTTGAACCAAATGATTTAACTTTCAAGAAACTTGGAATTCAAATTGTTGATTTAATGAAAAATACGGAATCCAATCTAGTGAATTCCATAACCGTTTCTGTTAATTCAATAGCCGAAGTAGTGGTACAAAAAAATCAGGAGCTACAAATTAAATTGAATTATGCAAGTGTTTTGCCAGTTCAGTTGTGGGTAAGAAGCGCAGATGGAGAGCTAGTTTTTCTTGGTGAGTTAAATTTTGATTCGGAGGGACGAGCAATTCTTCCATCTTTGATTCTTACAATGAGTGGCAAAAAAGATTTGATCTTTATTCAGTATGAAGATGTTTATCAATCTTTTGATTTGCAATTCCAAGTGGGTAAACTGACACTAAATGTAGTCCCATAGTGTTTTCTATATAAGGACCAATTGCGTTCTTGCGGCAGATCGAAGTGAAAAAAAGTAGTTAACAATAAGATTCCCCGAACTAAGGGTTTGGCCACGCTAAAAATTTCGAAGTCTTAGACCCCCGCAGGCGACCGCAGAGGACTTAAAATCCTCCCAGTGTGGGTTCGACCCCCACTCGGGGCACCATTTCTCAGTACCTTTTAAGCAAGTTGGCCCACTTTAATTGGCCTCCAAAGTTGAGTAACCGTACGATTATGGTGCTTGAAAACCTTGGGAGATTCTCAGGGCTTGAAAGAAGGAGAAAAAGATATGCGCAGTTCAAACCCTGTTTTAGGACGGGCGTTTAATCAGCGTGGATACGCTGCATTTGATCCGAGCACGATTAACTCAGACCCAGCAGCGCTAGAGAATTTGTATAACTCACCAGCTGCATCATCACTTCGTACTGGTCGAATGACTATTGATGATGTTGTAACACGCACAGCAATTCTTTTTGCAGTTCTTGTGACAGTTGGTGCGGGTGCATGGACACTTAACCTCGGTGGCGGAGCGTTATTACTCGGCTTTATCGGTGGACTTGTTCTTGCGATGGTAAATGTTTTTAGCAAGACAGTTAAGCCAGCTCTAGTTATTGCATATGCTGCATTCCAAGGTTTAGCACTTGGAACACTGAGCAATATGTACAACACGGTTTATGACGGAATTGTAAGCCAAGCAATTTTGGTAACAATTTCAGCATTTGCTGCAATGTTGTTTGCATACAAGAGCGGCCGTATTCGTGTAACACCTAAGTTCACTAAGGTCTTAATGACTGCGCTCTTGGGTTACTTTGTTTTGGCAATGGTTTCACTTGTCGGATCATTCTTTGGTGCAAGCCTTTATAGCATCGGTGGATTTGGTCTCATTCTTGCAGCTGGTGGAATGGTGCTTGCAGCATTCTTCTTGATTCTAGATTTTGATCAGATTCAAAACAGTATTAATGCAGGAGTTCCACAGTCAGAGTCATGGCGAGCAGCTTTTGGTCTTATGGTGACAATCGTTTGGTTGTACATGGAAGTTCTACGCTTGCTTTCAATCTTGCGTGGCAACGACTAATTAAAGATCTTCATCGAGGGGCTTCAGGTTTTTAACCTGGGGCCCTTCGGCATTTCTAGTCTCTGGAATTTGATAGGCCAAATATAAAGCTACTAAGAAAATAGCTGCCGATGCTCCAAATGCAATTCGATAAGAGTAAAGATCTGCAAGCCATCCAATTACTACCGGACCAACAATCATTCCGGCATCTCCAGCCATTTGGAAGACGGCAATAACTTTGCCGCCTTTGCCTTTAATAATGTCGCCCACAATGCTTGCAGGAACTGTTGCAAGAAATGCTCCACCAAAGCCGAGCACTGCCATCGACAGCAAGAAGATCCAGATATTTGTTGCAAATGTTAAAAGAAGAACACCAACCATTACTACGTTGGCTCCAATAATCGAAGCAGCCCTTCGCCCTTTGGAATCTGAGAAGCGGCCACCGCGCAGAAGGAATATTCCTTGCAATATAGCCGAAAGTGCAAGCCCATATCCAACAACTGCCGTTGTGGAATCAAGTTCTTCTGTTACAAAAATAGGAAGTATCGAAGCTCGCAGTCCAAAAAATACCCATGTTGAAATAAATGCTAAAACCAATGCAATTCGATAGGGCTTCATTGCAAAAGCCTGCTTCAAGTTCGTTGACTCTATTTCTTTAGATTTACTTACATGAGGCATTGCCGATTCACCCTTTAAAAACGCAAGTGCCACAACACCGGAAATAAAAAGCATAATTGAGTAAACAAAAAATGGTGCGCGAAGTGAAATGATGGACAACAGCCCTCCGATAGCAGGACCTGCGATTCCACCTAATATGAATGCACCTTGGTATACCGACTGAGCATGACCTCTGTGATTGTCATCAACTGCGCGCATGATTACTGACCCAGCGGCAACAGAGAACATTGAAGAACCTAAGCCGCCTGCTGCTCTAAAAACTAGTAGCTGGGTGTAGTTCTGTGCAATGCCAGCTAAGAAAGTAAAAAAGGCAACCATAAAGACTCCAGTTGCAAATACTCTTCGCTCACCAAATCGATCGGTCAATGTTCCAGAAATTAGACCAGATGCAAAACGTGTAATTGCAAAGGCAGAAACCATTAAACCAATCGCTGCGTTATTTACTCCAAAAGATTTTGCAAAGACTGGAATGGCAGGCATAACAATTCCAAAACCAACGGCGACAAAAAAAGATGCCGCAATGAGAATGGAAACCTCTCGCGGCAACCCCTTAAATGGTGATGTGATCAACCCAGTGCTTCTCCTGCCGCATCCTGCTTAGCTGCTGCATATTCTTTATTTGTGCGAAGCGGCATCTCACGAAGCATAAGTGCCAGCAAGAATCCCAGCGCCGTAACAGGGGCAGCTGCATAAAAAACAATGTGGAATGAACTAACAAAGGCTTCAAGAGCTGTTGCTTTAATCTCTGGTGGCAGGGTATTAAGCACTGCGGTGTTATCGCTAATTCCCTCCAACTTACTCATATCAAAGCCATTGAGTGCAGCAGGATTTGTCGTGGCAAGTTGCGTGAAATTACTTTCTAGATAATGACTAACTCGATTAGTCAAGATACTTCCAAAAATCGCTGTACCAAAAACAGAACCCAATGAGCGGAAGAAAGTGTTAGAACTTGTAGCTACACCCATGTCTTTAAACTCGATTGAGTTTTGCAGTGCAATAACAATTGTTTGCATAGAAAGTCCAAGTCCTGCACCCACCATTACAGCATAGATTGATATCTGCCAGAATGGTGTGTCTATCTGCAACCTTGTCATCAGCAGAATTCCTGCAGTCATCAAGAAGGTTCCCGCTACTGGAAAACGCTTGTAATGACCGTGTTTAGAGATCAATTTTCCAGAAATTATTGAGGTCGTGACAATACCAAGCATCAGAGGGATTAACTTCAATCCAGCGGTAGTTGCACTATCACCTTTAACTACCTGCAAATAAAGTGGCAACATAACAATTGCGCCAAACATACCCGCACCGATTACTGCACCGAGCAGAGATGTTATTGAAAAAGTATGGTTCTTAAAAAGGTAGAGAGGAAGAATGGGCTCTTTAGCGCGCTTTTCCCAGAATAAAAACATTACAGCCAGAATTAAACCGGCAATTAAATATCCAACGGTCCTTGGATCTGTCCAACCATTTTGCGGACCAAAGACTGCAGTTGAAAGTAGAACCAGAGTTACAGCGCTCACCATTAATAATGCACCAAGGTAGTCAATTGAATGCTCACGCTTAACTTTAGGAATGTGCAAGACAGCAGAAGTAACGATTAAAGAAGCAATACCAATGGGAAGATTGATATAAAAAATCCAACGCCACCCAGTGATGCCAAATATCTCTCCACGGTCGGAGAAAAATCCTCCAAGTAGTGGGCCTGCAACCGATGAAAGTCCCCAGACCGCACCGAAATAACCTTGGTAGCGCCCACGTTCGCGAGGCGAAACGATGTCCCCAATGATTACAAAGGTAAGTGCCATTAATCCACCGGCACCTAAACCTTGAAGAGCGCGGAAAGCGATGAGCTGCTCCATATTTTGAGAGGCACCAGCTAATAATGATCCGATAAGAAAAGTGACAATTGCAAACTGAAAAACTATTCGGCGACCATAAATATCAGAGATTTTTCCATATAGAGGGGTCGATGCAGTAGAAGTCAAAAGATATGCGGTGACTACCCATGTGTAATGATTTAATCCATCAAATTCTTCAACGATGCTCTTCAGGGCAGTTGAAACGATGGTTTGATCAAGGGCTGCAAGAAGCATCCCAGTCATTAATCCACCGAGAATCACCATAATCTCTTTGTGTGTGAAGTTTTTTGGTGTCGTGGGTAATGAATTGTTATTGCTCATTTTGGTAAGGTTACCCCGTGAAGACAGTAGAAGCCAAACACCTCGTAAAAACCTATCGAAACGGTGAAGTTAAGGCACTTAATGATCTTTCGTTAGATGTTGAAGAAGGAACGGTTTTAGGTGTTTTAGGTCCAAACGGTGCTGGAAAAACTACAACTGTTCGCATTCTTGCAACACTTTTAAAGCCAGATTCTGGATCGGCAACAGTTGCAGGAATTGATGTAATCAAAAACCCCGAAAAAGTTCGCGAAGTTATTGGACTATCTGGTCAGTACGCAGCCGTAGATGAAACATTAACTGGCTGGGATAACTTAGTGATGTTTGGGCGTTTGTATCATTTGGGTTACAAAAAATCTGTAGATCGCGCCAATGAGTTATTGGAACGCTTTGATTTGGTAGAAGCAGCTAAAAGACCTATCACCACATATTCAGGTGGTATGCGCCGTCGGTTAGACCTGGCTGCATCACTCATCGTTAGACCAAAAGTTTTGTTTCTAGATGAACCGACAACAGGTTTGGATCCTCGTGGTCGCCAAGATATGTGGAGCGTTATTCAAGAGCTTGTAACAGGTGGTGTAACAGTTCTATTGACCACTCAGTATCTAGAAGAGGCAGATCAACTGGCAGATGACATTGCTGTAATTGATCGTGGAACTGTGATTGCCAGAGGAACCTCTGATGCGTTAAAGACTCAAGTCGGTGGTGAAAAGTTAGAGATCACTGTAGATAATGCTGACCTTGCAAAAACTCAAGAGATTGTGACTCGGGTTAGCGGACATAGTGCATATGTAAATACAAGGACTGTTAGTGCACCTGTTGTAAATGGCTCAAAGGATTTGTTGGAGGCCTTGCGCGCCCTAGATGATGCCAAGATTCATCCACTAGATATTGGCTTGAGGCGTCCATCTCTAGACGATGTATTTTTATCTTTGACAGGACACGTTGCAGAAGAAATCAGCGCAGAGCCTGCCACACAGAAGAAAGGGCGAAAGAAATGAATCACGCCATAAGTGATGCTCTTGTCATTACTAAACGCCAACTTTTGCAGCTCTCACGTGTGCCAGAAGTACTGATTTTTTCAACGATTCAGCCTGTGATGTTTGTTCTTTTGTTTCGATATGTTTTCGGCGGATCAATTGATACAGGCCAGCCTGGTGGATATGTGCAGCTATTGATGCCTGGAATATTTGTTCAGACCGTTGCCTTTACCCTTGTTGCTACAGCATCTGGCTTGGCAGAGGATATGAAAAAAGGGTTGATTGATCGCTTTAGATCTCTGCCAATTTCTCGTGGAGCGGTAGTAATCGGTCGAACATTTGGTGATGCACTCCTAAATATTTTAGTGCTGGCGATTATGGCCACAACTGGTTATGTAGTTGGTTGGCGTCCAACTTCAGGAATTCTTCAAATAACTCTTGCCTTCTTCTTTCTTTTTATGTTTGGTTACGCACTTTCTTGGATCGGCATATTTGTTGGATTATCCGTAAAGGATGCTAGAACTGTGCAAAATGTTGGATTCATTGTGACTTTTCCACTTACCTTCTTATCTAATGCATTTGCACCAACAACAGGTATGCCGCGAGTACTTCAGTACTTTGCAGAATGGAATCCAGTTTCATCTATGGTTGCAGCCTGCCGTCAGCTCTTTGGATTAGAAAATCAATTTGGCGCCACTGCTAACTCTTGGCCAAGCCAAAACCCATTAGCTACATCTTTGATCTATATGGCCTTATTAATGCTGATTTTTATTCCCCTGAGTATTCGCAAGTATAAAAATACTTCTGCTTGATTTCTGCTTGATTTTTGGAATCAGATAGAGGCAGGCGAATTAAGCATAAAATTCAGCGGCAACGATTTCAACTGCAATCTCACGACCATTTGGCGCCGTGTAACTAACTTTCATTCCAATTTCGGCGCCAAGGACTGCAGCACCTAATGGTGAATTCTCACTATAGACATCTAAGTCACCTGATGAAATCTCGCGAGAACCAAGTAAGAACTTCATTTCATCTCCGGCGATAATCGCTGTTACAACCATTCCTGATCCAACTTTTCCATCTGCACTTGCTGGTGGTGTTCCAATATGGGCAGTCTCCAACATTTGCTTTAGTTGGCGAATGCGGGCTTCCATCTTGCCTTGTTCATCACGTGCTGCGTGATAGCCACCATTTTCCTTTAAATCACCTTCTGCGCGAGCAGCTTCAATCTTTGCAGTGATCTCTTTGCGACCCGGACCTTCGAGGAAGGTGAGTTCACTTTGCAAGCGATCAGCTGCTTCTTGAGTAAGCCATGTCTGCGTCATAAGGTCTAACGGTAC
>WLEB01000034.1 GCA_009704505.1 Actinomycetota bacterium
CGATAGAGTGTGCGCTCACGACCGTAATCCCTGATAGCTCAACGGCAGAGCAGTCGACTGTTAATCGACAGGTTCTTGGTTCGAATCCAAGTCAGGGAGCATGAGCATTAACCGCAGAATGGCATTGCGCGTAGCCATGGCAAGTGCAGTGGCGGCTGTTTTTGGTTCAAATACAGCTGCGCAGGCATCGGGCAAAAGAATTGTCAGATTATCCAAAGTAAAAGTTGGCGGTTCTCACAAGTTCCAACTTGCAAATGGAGCACCGGCCTTGTTGTTTCGCACAAAAGCTGGAGTATTTGCATATCAAACTATCTGCACACATCAAGGTGGCGAAGTGAGCTATCTAGCAGCTGGCAAACTAATGGTCTGCGGAGTACACAACGCAAGTTTTGATCCATTCGCATCTGGCAAAGTAGTAAAGGGTCCAACGGGATCGGCAGCGTCAACGATTTCACCTTTGCCAAGTGTCAAGGTAAAAATTGCAGGTGCTTGGATTGTGACAGGCTAGGAAATTTCTAGCACAGATGAATAAAGACCTATAGGTTGGCTGTAAGTTGTTTTTAACTTTTCTTTAAGAATTAAATGTAAGAGTGACTGAGAATAGATGAATGAGCCAAAGAAAGTGAGTATTCGGTGAAGATGCCCCTCAAAGTTATTTCAGGCTTCGTCCTTGGTGCAATAGTTGGTGGTACGGTCATTGGTGGCATTGCAACTGCAAATACCACTCAACAACTTGGCGTTAAGGTCTGCGTTGATAAAAAGAGCCAAGGAATATTCTTGGCACCATCTTCAGGATGCCCTTCGTCTCGCACCGCTTTAACATTGGGTGCACCAACTATTGATGTTAAAAGTATTGCTGCTGTCGTTGCTCCATCGGTGGTTACAATCAAAGTCACCTCATCTTTAGGTTCTGGCACAGGTAGTGGCTCGGTTTATAAATCAGACAGTAATGTTTCATACATCATCACTAATAACCACGTTATTGAAAATGCTGTTACTACAGGCACAATCTCAGTGGAACTTTTAAATGGCAGCACTCTCACTGCTCAAATTGTTGGAAGAGACTCTGCCTATGACATAGCGGTACTAAAGATTAATCGTGGAAATCTTCCAGCCGTGACTGTTGGAGACTCATCAAAAATTAGTGTTGGCGATCCAGTTGTAGCAATTGGTTCACCTCTAGGACTTGCAAGTACAGTAACCAGTGGAATTATCTCGGCTCTTAATAGACCTGTTACAACAGGCTCTGTCGGTGCAGAGTCATTTGTAAATGCAATTCAAACTGATGCCGCCATCAATCTTGGCAACTCAGGGGGTGCGCTTTTGGATTCATTTGGCAGAATCATTGGCGTTAACTCAGCTATTGCAACATCAGGTGCGGATAGTGGAAACATTGGAATTGGTTATTCAATTCCAATCAATGAGGCCAAGCGAGTAGTAGATGAGTTGATCGCAACAGGTAAATCGACCAGACCATTTTTGGGAGTCGAATTTGATTCAACATTTACTGGTACTGGTGCAAAGATTCTTCGCCTTACAACTGGTGAAGCTGCAGAAAAAGCGGGAATTCCTGCAGGATCAGTCATTACAAGTATTGGTGGACTAAGAATTGTTGACTCTACTTCTGCGGTTGTGCGTATTCGCTCTTATGCGCCAGGTGCAACTATCTCAATTGTTGTAAATCAACCCAACGGTAATGAAAGAACATTTACAGTAACTTTAGGAAGCACGCCTTCACGCTAATAATCTAGTGTAGTTATAAAACAACTGCGCGAAGCTGCTCGGCAGATTGTTCTGGACGCAAATCCATAATAAATGCACCCATTGCTGATTCAGACCCCGATAAGTACTTTAACTTTCCTGGCGCTCGTCGAACACTTGTAATCTGCCAATGAAGGCGCAAGAGATCTCTACCTTGTCGCACTGGTGCTTGATGCCACGCGGCGATGTATGCCATTTCTATTCCAAAAACTCCATCTAGGCGCTTTGTCACTTCAATTGCAATTTCAGGAAAGCTGTCTCGATCAGCATCAGTTAGCTCTGTTAAATCGGCAACAGGATTTAGTGGGGCAACATGGATTTCAAATGAGTATCGTGACGCATAAGGAACAAATGCAACCCATCGGTCATTCTTGGCAATAATGCGTTCTTTCTCCAAAATTTCGCGGGCAATGATTTGATCAAATAAAACTTTGCCAGTCTGCTCTTTGTATTTTTGTGCAACAGCTAACATTTTTTCTACTTTAGGTGGAACATATGAATATGCATAGATTTGACCATGTGGATGAGACAACGTCACACCCACTTCTTCGCCACGGTTTTCAAAAGCAGCAATGTGTTCAATAAAACTCTCTTTAGAAAGCTCTGCAGTTCTATCTATCCACGCTTCCAAAAGGGTGCGTACTCGATCAGGTGAAAGATCCTTAAATGAGTCACCGTGGCTAGAAGTAAAACAGACAACCTCACACTTTCCTGCTGCGGTTCCTAAATCTGTATCTGGGCCCACAACATCAGGTAGCGCCCAGTCACCAACTGGTGGTCGAAGCGAAGGGGATCGGTTATCAAAAACAACAACTTCAAAATCTTGCTCAGGTATTTCAGTCAGATTCTCTGATGTTGATGGACATAAAGGGCACAGCTCTTTTGGTGGTAAGAAAACTCGACCTTGTCGATGGGCGGCCATAACAACCCATTCATTTACCAAAGGATCAAGTCGAAGCTCACCTATTGCTGGCTGCGTTTCAGCTTCACGCTCATCGCGTGAATTGCGATCTTGTGATGCGGTGTCGTAATACCGAATCTTCCTACCATCGGCTAAATCTCGGTCACTTCTGACCACACCACCGGTTAGTTTTTTCTGCGCAGCCATAATGAGAGCACTCTACCTTTTATGACAAGAACCTGGGTTCACCCCTGCCGCTAATTTCTTATCTGCCCCTTGCAGCTATCAGTTACAGGCTTCTTGGTGGGAGTAGGAGTTGGTGTTGGTGAAGGAGTTGGCTCTGGCCCTTGGGCAACAACAAAGTTAATAGGAACAGTGGAGTCGGCGTGCGTCCCCGAAACATCTTCATACAAAAGTTTGCCGGAGAAATTGCCAGCCGGCAGACCTCTGACAGATAGATTCCAAACACCACTTGTTTCTCGAACCAGTCTTTGCGTTGGTAGAGGTGTTGGTTTAGATACTGCATCAAAAACTAATTTCACACTTCCTGTGACAACCGGCAAGGAAGTTGGACGTGTGACATTTACCTTAAAAGTGACAGCTTTGTCTGTAGTAGTTGCACTTTGAGATGTTAACAACATCGTTGATGGCTCTTGCTTTGGCATTAAGTCATCAAGTGTGGGAGTCCAGATTCCTTTGATTAGTTCCAGAAAGGATTTTTGAGAACCACTAAATACATTTAAATCAAGACGACTACCCGGAACTCCATACTTTGGAGCAATTCCACATGATGAATACTGCCAAAGTGTCCACTGCGAATCACAGTTTTTACTCGTCCATGAATGCACAAAACATCCACCCTCTTTGACTCCAGGTTGATTACCTGGCTTTGCAGGATCAATTCCATAGTGGGCCAACCACAACGGATACTGAGCTAATTCTTTTGTCCGCATCATCGATCCTTCAAGAAAACTGGCATAGGAATACAAAATAGGTGTTTTACCTGTTTTTTCCTTTAGGGACGCCAAGAAAGTAGTTGCCCACAAAGTCACAGCTGTTCGTGTTGCATTCTTTAAGCACGTTCCAGAAGATGAATAGCGAACGCATTTGTTTTCAAGATCCAATGCATATGGCAAATCCTTCTCTCCATAGCCTCCTAAGGAAGCCAATCTCCAAACAACTTTTTGAGCTTGTGTCAGCGCATCTTGCTTAATACCTTCTTCATCTGTTACATCTGGCAGATATGCATAGTGATAAAAGCCCGTGTAGATTCCGGCCGCTTGTGCAGCATTGTGATCCATTGCTGCATACTTCAATGCAAGGGCATCACCTTTTTCAGTGGTATCTGAAGCTTTGATAAATACAAAGCGAAGACCATTTTCATACATCTTTACAAAATCAATTTTTGCATCATTTGGGTGTTGCCATCTGCTTACATCTGCACCGTGTATTCGACCACCTGGACCCACTACATCTATAAACAGAGCTGGGTCTGAGACAGCTGATCCATCCATTTTTTCAATGGAAATGGTGCGCATCGGTGATAACACAGTTTTTTTGTTAACTAAGGCCACAGCGCGATAGCGCACCTTTGTTTCAAAAACTGTTGCAGGCTTTACAACTTTCCATGTACCCGCCCTAGTAACTTTAGTAGAGAGCTTTGTTGGGCTCCAGGTTCCGTTCTTTTCAATCTCAATAGAAACGGTTGCTCCAGATTTATTCGGCTTGAGAGTTCCATAGAGAGTTACTCGGGGTTCAACAGCGTTAGGCGTTTGTTTAACTGTCATAGAAAGCTCGGATGTGGCTGCAGAAGATGCAGGGCTGACAAGTACGCTAAAGGTAAAAGCGCAGGCGATGACGAGAGATTTGATCCTCATTTTTCAATTAACTCCACTTTGATCTTAAGCACATCTTCAATGGCAGAGAGGAGATCAGACTTTAAATTAGGCCGTGTTTGTTGATACTCATGAGATGTTGCGAACTTGCGACTATCTGAAAAATCTAACGTTAAAACTCCATTGTCATACGCGCTTAATCGGGCATCAAAATATGCCAACCATGCAATTCGATTCTTTGCCTCTAGAGCATCAAGAACCTGATTCCACTGAGAACGAATCTGTGAGAGCTCCATAGCACCCAACATTACAGGTGTGGGTATAGAGATTTGCACTGCTATTGAATGGGCGCGCCAATCCATTTGAAGTATTGACGCACTAACTGCACGCGCATATTTTTTGTTCTATCTGGCTGCACATTTAAGACCTGTGAAATTCGAGAGACTATTTGTTCCACAGCTTTCTCACTAACGAATCGAATGCGCCCAATCTCAGCATTTGTTAAGCCATCTGCAACCAAGCGCAGAGTTTCAATTTGAATATTGGTCAGCTTGGACATCATTGATTCAGAGACTTTACTGCTTAGTTCTAGGTTTCCATTAATCCAGACAGGAGAGGAACCTGGTTGCATCAATCGTGATTTGCTCAATACATCACAAAGGGATGCGATTGAGGTGACTGAATTCTTTAAGGCCAACATTGATCCATCTGGAATGTCTGTATGGACCTGCCCCAGTAGCCTCAAGTCGGTGCAAGGAACAAGAATTACAATTCCAATCTCAGAATCTTGCCTTCGAAGTTCTTGAGCTATTGCTATGGAATCTTCCTTTGAATAATGCATATCTATCAAGAGAATATTGGGATGTAGAGTGTTTTGAACTGCTATTGCGCTAGATGCTTTTGCAACTTCACCCACAACATTTACTCCATGCAACTTAAGAGCAGAAGCGATACTGGATAATTCAAAAGAATCATCCATAACAATTAAGACTCGATCGCTCATACAATGACGCTACGGCACATAAGGTGATTGACCTATGTGAAATCATCCAATGCGCTGGGGGCACCACTCAATCAAAAAGTAGGATTTTCTGCTGCCCAAAAAATAAAAATATGGTGGGGCGGGTCGGGCTCGAACCGACGACGACGGAATTATGAGTTCCGGGCTCTAACCAACTGAGCTACCGCCCCTAGAAGTGCAAACTCTACAAGATCAATGCTGTCCTCAAATCTTACTGCCTGAGCCATGTTGGAATTCAGCGTTATCTACTAGATCTACTGACAATCAACGCCTATGGTTGATGCGTGATTATTAAGGAATACATAAATCTAAACTCTGGCCAACTGCACGTTGCAAAAGCAGGAGAGAGCGGACCACGAATAGTCCTATTGCATGAAAGTCCATTGTCTAATCGAATGTATTTCGATGTGATGACAAAGATCAGTACATGGGGCCAAGTTCTAGCACCAGATACTCCCGGCTACGGACAATCAACACCGTTAACAAGTGCTGCAACCCTAAGTGATTATGCATCTGAGTTAATCCAAGGAATTCGAGCTTGGAGTAATGGCGAAAAAGTTGTTGTCGGCGGAATTCACACCGGAGCAAGTTTGTCGGTAGAGATAGCCAACCAAGCACCAGATCTTTGTGAAGGATTATTTCTGATTGGTTTACCAACATATACAGAGGAGATGCGTGCCTCACGAATTAAAGATTATGCACCAAGTATTGAAATTAAAGAGGATGGCTCTCATGTGATGTGGGCTTGGGAAAGGTATCGCGCAATGTGGCCAACTGCGCCGCTATCTCATATTCAACTTGCAACTTCGGATTTGATATACAACCTCGAACGGTACAACTGGGCTTATCTGCAAGCATTTAAGTATCGGGCGGAAGAAAAGATTAAGAATGTCACCTGTCCTATTCTTATGACAGCAGCAGAAGGTGAGTTTTTGTTCGAAGGCACAAAACAATTAGCTCATTTCGAAGGCCATGAATTCTTCGGATTTCCCGGCGTTGATTGGCAAGGTCAAGTCTCACTTCGAAATCCTTCAGATTTAGATCAAGCAATGAAAAACTTTATCCAATCAATTTAGTTGTTAAGTAAGCCTTCACTGTGCAGTTCGTCGAAAACAGATTCGACTGAACCTACAAATTTGTCAACAATCTCATTGATTTGAGAGTCAGTAACAATAAATGTAGGTGAGAAAGCAACAGTGCTTGACTCTGAAAGTGGGCGAACGATTAATCCATTCTCAAATGCCTTTCGAGCAATTCTTGCTGCAACTCTAGAGCTAAGTTCAAAAGGTGTAAGCGGTGATCGCTTCTTTACAAACTCAACAGCTGCTAATAAGCCAAAGCCTCTAACATCTGCTATAAACTCATGGTCTTGAAGTCTGGATTTAAGTTGAGCAAGCAGTTTGCTTCCTTTGTCCGTGACATTTTCAAGAAGTCCATCTCTTTCAATAATATCTAAATTGATCATGGCTGCTTTCATTGCAAGGGGATGGCCGGAGTATGTGTAGCCATGTCCATATGCACCTGCAGAGGCGCTGCCATCAACGAGCACACGCCAGATTTTTTCAGAGACCAAGCATGCCGAAAGAGGTACGTAACCAGAAGTGATTCCCTTAGCCAAAGTGATCAAATCTGGCTTGAGATCAAAAGCTTGAGTACCAAACATTTTACCGGTTCTTCCAAAACCAGTAACTACTTCATCTGCGATAAAAAGAATTTCATACTTTTTTAAAATACTTTGAACAGCTTCAAAATATCCAGCAGGTGGAACCAATACTCCGCCACCGGCCATGATTGGCTCAGCAATAAATGCTCCAATTGTTTCTGGGCCCTCTGCAAGAATCATTTCTTCTAAGTCTTTTGCAAGATCGGCAACAAATTGCGCGGTGTCAGCGGTTTCAGATTTATCCCACAGGGGATGAGTAGATTTAGTGTGCAAAGTTCGGGTGAGAGGTAAGTCAAAATTATTGTGTAAGTTTGCAAATCCCGTTAATCCAGCAGCAAAAATTGTGGAGCCGTGGTAGCCATGATGCCTGGAAATGATCTTCTTTTTATTTGGTCTTCCTAAATAGTTTTGATACGACCAAACGATCTTGACCATAGTGTCATTGGCATCAGAGCCAGAAGAGCCAAAAAAGACTTTTGACATAGGAACTGGTGATATCTCAATTAATCGTGCTGAATACTGCGCAGCAATGTCTGTCCCATAGGAAGTCAAAGTTTGATAATAAGCAAGCTTTTTTGCTTGATCTGCAATGGCATTGGCCATTTCTTCATTTCCATAACCAATGTTTACGCACCAAAGGCCTGCAATCGCATCCAAGTACTTCTTTCCCGTTGAATCGGTTAACGTCGAACCCTGTCCTTCAACAAAAATCTCGGCGCCGGTTTTTTCATGAACCCCAAGAGATGAAAATGGATGGAAGAAGCTCTTTCTGTCTAAATCCTTATAAGGATCAGATGAAGAATTCATGCGGTAAGAGTATCTAAAGCGATGTAATTTTGTTAGTAGTCCAAGGGTCATTGGACATTCACAGCAAAACCTATTCGAAATTGACTATCCCAACATATTTTTCACTGTAATCTCCGGACGTGATAAAAAAATTAGCTATCGCCTTATTGTTGCTAACTCAAATAACCCCTGCACATGCAGCCCCGATCTATCAATTTCCGGTCACGGGATGTGAAGTCAATTTTGCTCGTGCACACCATGACTATGCCGCCTCTGATATTTTGGCAAAGGCTGGTTGCAAGTTTGTAGCCCCAATCGATGGCGTCATTGATGAAGTTAGTCGGGTCGACACATGGAGCGGCAAAGTGAATTTGGGAATAACCCGTGGCGGCCGATCAGTATCTTTAATTGGCTCTGATGGTGTGCGCTACTACGGTTCACATTTGCGATCGATTCCATCAAATATTGTGCCGGGGTTGGCTGTTAAAGCAGGGCAAACATTAGGTTCTATTGGATCCTCAGGAAGTGCGCGAGGAACAGCGCCGCATTTACACTTTGGAATTTCGTGGCCAACCGCTGCAGATATTTGGTGGGTTCGCCGCGGTGAAGTTCTACCGTGGAAGTATTTAAATGCATGGAAAGAGGGGAAAGATTTATCCCCTGCAAAAGAAGTTAATGCTCGCAAGCTAAAAGTTGGAGAGATTCCACCTGAACCAAAGAAGTAAGAAATAAAAAACCCCGCCAGTTACCCGGCGGGGTTTTTTAATAGTTAGTGTTGATTAGGCAGGGTTTACTGCATCAGCCTGAGGACCCTTTGGACCCTGTACGACCTCAAATGAAACTGCCTGACCCTCTTCAAG
>WLEB01000035.1 GCA_009704505.1 Actinomycetota bacterium
ATCGGAACAATCACCGCAGTAATCGGAATCTTCTTAACTAAACTTCGCAAGACTGACAAGTCAGCAATGACAGCGATTAACCGCTCATTTTTCTTATCAGCGATTATCTCTGCAGGCTTAACTGCTCTTGCAACATTTACTTACTTGCCATCTGATTTCAAACTAATGAGTGGCTTGTCACCAGAGGCAGTAGCAGCAGCAGGAGATACAAACCCACGTATTCTTGCAATCAGCGCAGTATTAATTGGTATTGCTCTCGCTGCAGCAATTCAGGTTCTTACAGGCTTCTTTACAGAAACTGGCCGTCGTCCAGTAAATGATGTTGCAGCATCTTCAGAGACAGGCGCCGCAACAGTGATTTTGGCCGGTATCGCAGTTGGATTTGAATCAGCTGTTTACTCAGCGTTATTGATTGCAGCAGCAGTATTTGGTGCTTTCTTGCTAGGTGGCGGAAGCATTGTGCTTTCACTTCTTGCAATTGCCCTGGCTGGTACTGGTTTGCTCACAACAGTAGGTGTCATCGTTGCGATGGATACCTTCGGACCAATCTCTGACAACGCACAGGGAATCGCAGAGATGTCAGGCGATGTCAACGGTGAGGGCGCAGCGATCCTTACAGGCCTAGATGCAGTTGGTAATACAACTAAGGCGATTACAAAGGGAATTGCAATTGCAACAGCAGTACTTGCAGCTACGGCGCTCTTTGGTGCATTTACAGATGCAATTAAAACTGCAGTCACAGATGCCGGTCGCAACGCTGTAGATCTTGCAAATCAATACCAAGGAATTTTGGATGTTGCAGATCCACGCAACCTCGTTGGGTTAATTATTGGAGCCGCAGTTGTATTCCTGTTCTCAGGTCTTGCAGTTAACGCCGTATCACGCGCAGCAGGCGCAGTTGTTGTTGAAGTCCGCGAACAGTTCCGCTTGCACCCAGGAATCATGAAGGGCACAGAGAAGCCAGACTATGCACGCGTAGTTGATATCTGTACTCGCGATTCACTTCGCGAATTGGTAACACCAGGGCTGCTTGCAGTTATGGCACCAATCGCAGTTGGATTTGGTTTGGGTGTTGGCGCGCTCGGCGCATACCTTGCCGGTGCAATCGGCACAGGAACATTAATGGCAGTGTTTTTATCTAACTCAGGCGGTGCTTGGGATAACGCTAAGAAGATGGTTGAAGATGGCCACCATGGTGGAAAGAACAGTGATGCACACGCAGCAACAATCGTGGGTGACACTGTTGGAGATCCATTCAAAGACACTGCAGGTCCTGCAATTAACCCACTTATCAAGGTGATGAACCTTGTTGGTCTGTTGATCACTCCTGCAATTGTTTCTCTTGCACTTGGCAACGGTGAAAGAACAAGCACAGCTATCTCATTGCTAGCAGTTGCAGTCATCGTCGGTGCGCTTGTTCGCAACCGCCGACAAGCAACTTCAATCACGGTCTAAAGCCAGTGACTTCCCCGGTCGCAATAGAAAACAGCGCAAAGCGTTAATCACTTATGGCTAAAGCTAAAACGGATCTGATCAAGCTGGTGATCGTTGAATCACCAGCTAAGGCCAGAAAAATTGGTGGATACCTCGGCGATGACTATGTCGTCGAGGCTTCTGTCGGCCATATCCGTGACTTGCCACAGCGCGCTGCAGATATCCCAAAAGAGTTTAAGAAAACCGCCTGGGCAAAAGAGGGCGTAGATATTGAAAATGATTTCGCCCCGCTTTATGTAATTAACCCAGATAAAAAGGCAAAAGTGGCAGAGCTTAAAGCCTTAATGAAAAACGCCGAAGAGTTAATTCTGGCAACAGATGAAGACCGCGAAGGTGAAGCAATTGCCTGGCATTTAGTTGAAGTATTAGAGCCAAAGATTCCTATTAAGCGGATGGTCTTTAACGAGATTACAAAAGAGGCAATTGTCGCTGCAGTAGAAAACACTCGCGATCTGGACTACAACTTAATCGATGCACAAGAAACTCGTCGCGTTCTAGATAGATTATTTGGCTATCGCCTCTCTCCTGTTTTATGGAAAAAAGTTATGCCACGCATCTCTGCAGGCCGCGTGCAATCTGTTGCAACAAGATTGATTGTTGAAAAAGAGCGCGAGCGTATGGCTTTTATTTCATCTGGCTGGTGGGATTTGGCTGCAGTTACAGCCCTTGGCTTTAACGCTCGCTTATTAGAAGTAGATGGAAAGAAAGTTGCCAGCACATCTGATTTCGGCGCAGATGGCGCCGTAAAAGAAAAATCACTTTCAAATATTTTATTGCTCGATGAAACTAGCGCAAAAGCATTAGTAGATGGATTAAAAACCAGCGATCTGACAGTTAAGTCAATGGATGAGTCACCACGCACCGAGCGTCCAAAGCCTCCATTTACAACATCAACGTTGCAACAAGATGCAGGTAGCAGACTTGGTTGGGGCGCACAGATAACAATGCGAGTTGCACAGCGCCTATATGAAAACGGCTACATCACCTACATGCGTACAGATAGCGTTAACTTATCGGCCCAAGCAATTACAGCAGCGCGCAACGCAGCAAAATCTTTATATGGGGCCGACCATATTCCTGATGCACCACGTGTCTACCAAGGTAAGACAAAGAACGCCCAAGAAGCACACGAGGCAATTAGACCAGCAGGTGAAAGCTTTAAGACACCAGGTGAGTTAGCCCCAGAGCTCTCACGTGATGAGTTTGCACTCTATGACTTAATTTGGAAGCGCACTGTTGCTTCCCAAATGGCCGATGCTAAAAAGATGCAGATGCGCGTTGATTTTGATGCAGATATCAACTCAGCTGGCTCACAAAACTGGAAGAAGGCGATCTTTCGCGCAAATGGGTCTGTCATTGTTTTCCCGGGCTTTCTTGCCGCCTACGATGAAATTGTTACTGAAGATGGCAAAGATGAGAACAAAGATGAAGAGGCAACCAACAAACGCCTTCCTGCAATGACATTAGGGCAAGCAGTAAAAGTTAATGAATACACCTGTGAGGGCCATGAAACAAAGCCACCCGCGCGCTATACAGAGCCAACACTTGTAAAAAAACTAGAAGAGTTAGGTATTGGCCGTCCTTCTACTTTTGCATCGATCATTCAAACGATTCAAGATCGTGGTTATGTTTATAAGCGTGGGCGCGCACTTGTGCCCACATTTTTAGCATTTTCTGTAACAGGCTTGCTTGAAACACACTTTACAAAATTAGTTGATTACGAATTTACGGCGAGTATGGAAGAAGATTTAGACAAGATCGCATCAGGTGAGGCGGGCCGAGTTGATTGGCTGCGTGATTTCTTCTATGGCGTAGATGGCCAACCTGGCCTTAATGAACTCTCCGCAGACTTAGGTGTTATTGATGCGCGTGCAACTAACACCATGAATTTGTCTCCAGAGATAGAGATCCGAGTTGGTCGATATGGCGCATACTTACAAGAGAACTTGCCTGGTGAAGAGCGCAAACTCGCAAACATTCCAGAAGAGTTAGCACCAGATGAATTAACACTTGCAAAAGCGATAGAGCTATTGGCCGCGCCTTCTGGTGAACGCGAACTTGGAATTGATCCTGCAACTAACTTACCGATCATCGCAAAGAGTGGACGCTTTGGTCCCTATATCACTGAAGTATTACCAGAAGTACCTGTGGAGCTAACAGCATCTGGAAAGAAGAAAAGAAAGAAAGCCGATGCACCAAAAGCAAAGACTGCCTCACTGCTGTCAACAATGACCTTAGATACTGTTACATACGAAGATGCACTGCGTTTGCTGTCTTTACCTCGCACACTTGGCACCAACAGCGCAGGAGATGAGATCACAGTTCAAAACGGTCGCTATGGTCCTTATCTAAAGGCTGGCGTAGATAGCAGAACTCTTACATCAGAGGATCAACTCTTCACAATGACGTTAGATGAAGCGTTAGAGATTTATTCAAAACCAAAAGAGCGCCGTCGCGGGGTTGCAAAGCCACCATTGAAAGAGCTTGGACTTGATCCTGAAACTCAAAGACCTCTTATTATTAAAGATGGTCGTTTTGGTATGTATGTCTCCGATGGTGAAACAAATGCAACGCTTCGCCGTGGTGACACATTAGAAGCAATGACAATTGAGCGTGGATTGGAACTTCTTGCTGGTCGCCGTGCGTGGGAGGCAGAGAATGGTCCGTCTCCTAAAAAATCTCGCAAGAAAGCTGCAGCAAAAGATAAATCCACAAAGCCCGGTGCAACTGCGCCAACGCTAACTAAAAACACAGTTAAAAAAGCTGGGGCAAAAAAGGCGGCCAAGAAGGCAGCATCTGGCAAAGCAAAGAAAAAGGCTGAGTAACTACTTTATTCCTGGTGACATAGTTTTAAAGCCAAGTGCACTTGCGGCCTTTACCATTTCTTTATCGTAGGTAACTACTCCTTCAATCTCACTCTTCATTGAAAAGGCAGTTGCCATGTGGATTGAATCCAAAGCTCGCAATTTAATAAATGTAGGAAGGTTTTCAGCTCCCAATAAAATAGAGTGGTCGACTGCGACCATTGGTATGTCAAGTAGAATGTCATATGCATCTTCAAGCAACTCAGCGAAATTCAAATTAATTGCTCGGATTACTTCTACTCTGCTTAATTGAGAAGTAGTTATAGAGGGTGGAAGTTGTTGAAGTAGAGCTTTTGTTTCAAATTCAGGTTTGATCAACTTAATAATCGCTGAGCTATCTATGTACCATCTCAAAATTTTGCTGCCCGGCGCTCTTCGATAATGATTTCTGAGAGCTGCTTGCCTTTAGATATTTTTCCTTTTGGCATTGTAAATACACGATTTGGATTACGGGCAGGAATAATTCTGCCATTTTCTAAGTACTCTTCAAATAAAGATCGCGTAATTGGAACAATTCTCGCAACGGGCACACCGTGTTCGGTTACTTCCACAGTTACTCCATCTTTGACTTGGTCTAAAATTTGCGATGCGGCTTGACGAAGTTCGCGCACGCCAACCGTAGTGTTCTGAGCTTTGACTTTTTTGGCTGTGGCCATGGTTTAAGGTAGCACACATGAGTGATTGTGCTACATCTACAAATACCCTCAAATAGGCCCCTTCTGGCCCCTTTAAGCCCAGTTCATGCGCCCGATAGACTCCGCTCTATGCCTAAAACACTCCCGATCCCGGCTGCGCCAGCACCGGATGTAACACGTGGAGTGCTTGCGATACGCCCATTTAGAAAACTCTGGAACTCAATGCTCTACTCCTCATTGGGAGACTGGCTTGGCTTACTAGCAACAACTGCGATGGCTCAACAGTTATCTGGTGGAGATTACGCAACTGCTAACTTTGCAATCGCAGGTGTTTTCATCGCACGTTTGCTGCCGGCAGCCTTTCTTGGCCCAATCGCAGGAGTAATCGCTGACAAGTTAGATCGCCGTAAGTTAATGGTCAACTGCGACGTATTGCGCGGTGCTCTCTATGTTTCCATTCCAATATTTAACAATTACTTCTGGCTCTATACAGCAATGATCTTGGTTGAGTGTCTTACTCTTTTCTGGTCACCAGCTAAAGAGGCATCTGTTCCTAATCTTGTTCCCCGCGAGAAGTTAGAGTCTGCCAACCAAGTCTCACTTTTGGCAGCCTACGGAACAGCCCCTATTGCTGCGATTCTCTTTACATTCCTATCTCTATTCACATCAGCCTTTAACGCAACCTTTTCTACCAACGTAACGGCAGTAAATCTGGCTCTCTATGCAAACGCGCTTTCCTTCTTTTTTGCAGCATTTGTAATTTTTAATCTTCGCGAGATTCCAAAGGGTGCTGCAGCAAAGCATGCAGCAGAGACTGGGCTACTAAAATCTCTGCACGAAGGTTGGAAAACAGTTAGCGGCAGCAAAATCATCCGCGGCCTGATCACAGGAATGGTCGGCGCATTCGTTGCAGCAGGGGCGGTTATTGGCCTTGCTCGAACATTTGTGGGCGATCTTGGTGGCGGTGATGCTGCATACGGTGTTCTATTTGGCGCAGTCTTTACTGGCCTTGCAGCCGGTATTGCATTTGGTCCAAAAGTCTTTGCACAGTTTTCTCGGCGTAGATTATTTGGCGCATCACTTGTTGTTGCAGGTGCCCTACTGGTTATTTTGGCAGCGATCCCCAACTTAGTAATTGCAGTCTTTGTTGTAATCATCCTTGGCGCCTTCAGTGGAATCTGTTGGGTAACAGGTTTTACGATGCTTGGGCTAGAAGTAACAGATGATGTTCGTGGCCGCACATTTGCCTTCGTTCAAAGCCTAATCCGCGTGGTTTTAGTAGCAGTTCTGGCTATCTCTCCACTGATTGCAGCAGCCGTTGGTCAACACACATTTACCTTCCAAAATACCGAGCTTTCATATAACGGCGCTGCAGTAACAATTCTTATTGCAGGCCTGATCGCATCCTTAATTGGTTTTGTCTCCTATAAGCAGATGAAGGATCGACCAAATGTTTCACTCTGGTCTGATATCTCTAACGCCCTTAAAGGCGAGCTAGGCAGTATGACTGGCGCACCTGCCAAGGGAATCTTTATCGCATTTGAAGGTGGCGAAGGAATTGGTAAATCAACGCAGTCGAAGTTGTTAAAGCAATGGCTAGAGCAAGAAGGTGAAATCGTTGTCTTATCACGCGAACCTGGCGGAACAGATCTTGGTGTTGAGATTAGAAAGATTTTGCTTTCTCATTCAACAGGTGAGATAAGCCCGCGCGCAGAGGCTTTGCTCTATGCAGCAGATCGCGCCCACCATGTTCATAGCGTGATCAGACCAGCGCTAGCTAGAGGTGAAGTAGTTATCAGTGATCGCTACTTTGATTCATCTATCGCCTACCAAGGTGCGGGGCGTGTATTACAACCTGGCGAAGTAGCACGAATCTCTAGATGGGCAACAGAATCTTTATTTCCAACGTTAACCATCATCATTGACCTTGCACCAGAGATTGGTCTTGGACGTTTGATGAGCAAAGACAGACTTGAAGCACAACCAATTGATTTTCATGAAAGAGTCCGCCAAGAGTTCTTACAGATTGCAGCCCTAGACCCAGAGCGCTACTTAATTGTCTCTGGCAATCAATCTATTCAGGCCACACATGCAGAAATCGTTGCCCGCGTTAGTGAGATCGCAGGTTTAAAGCGCAATGCGCGAGAAGACAAAGGTAATTTACTTCTTCGCCCAATTCGCGCTGCAGGCAAAGCTGTTAAACACAGCGGAGCAAGTGCAAGCAAAGCTGTTAAAAAGAGTTCGCAGTCAGCAAAGGCTGCAGCAAGTAAAACAAAAAGAGCTGCTAAAAAATGAGCGTCTATGCAGAGCTAGTGGGCCAAGAGCACGTCATTGAAATCCTTCAAAACGCTGTTCTGGCAACGCGCACAGAAGATGTGCAGGCAACAGCAGAGACAAACAATCAGATGACACACGCCTGGGTCTTTACAGGCCCACCAGGTTCTGGCAGGTCTAATGCTGCAATTGCTTTTGCACAAGGTCTTATCTGCCCCAACAACAGCTGTGGAACCTGTAATGAATGTAAATCAGCAGCAAATGGTTCACACCCGGATGTAGAGATCATCAGAACAGAAGGTCTATCTATCAAGATAGATGAAGTACGAGAACTGTTAACTCGCGTTGCATGGGCGCCATCTATGGGCGGCTGGCGAGTAGTTGTAATGGAAGATGCGGACAGACTCACAGAATCTGCAGCAAATGCCCTACTAAAAGCGATTGAAGAGCCTGGCAACAGAACTGTCTGGTTATTGTGTGCACCAACTTTGCATGACGTACTGCCAACAATTCGAAGCCGTTGTCGCCATCTACAACTTGTAACACCCTCTAATGCAGCCGTTGCGCAAGTTCTACAAACCCGCGATGGCATTTCACCTAACATGGCAGATTTTGCAGCGCGTGTTTCACAGGGCCATATTGGTCGCGCTCGCTATTTAGCAAAAAATGAATCAGTTCGTAACACTCGCAACACAATTATGAAACTGCCAATAACACTTCAAGGCATCTCTTCTGCTTTTGCTGCCGCACAAACACTTGTTGATCTTGCAACTGAGCAAGCAACTAGCGCAGCTGAGGTACGAAATGAGAAAGAGGTAGATGATCTCTCTCTTGCCTACGGCAAAGGTGCAACAGGTCGGGGCATGGCAACCGGTGGCAGTAAAGCGATTAAAGAGTTAGAAAAAGAACAAAAAGCTCGACAAACAAGAATGATCCGTGATGGCCTAGATGCAGCGCTGCTAGACATAGCAACTTTCTATCGCGATGTCATGATGGTGCAAGCAGGTGCCAATGACGCGTTAATTAACAAAGAGTTAGAGGCAGATATTCGCGCACTGGCCGAAAAAACAAAACCTCACAGTACGATTAAAAAAATCAGCGCAATCATGCAGGCCCGCACCAACTTGGGTCACAACGCAGCGCCATTGTTAACTGTTGAAGCGTTGATGTGCACCTTGGCCCGCTAGCCCCACTTAACGCCATATCCCACGCATAAAAAGCCCGCCATTGCCCCTTTAGATGGTAATTAGCACCCCAATTCATAGGGCAAGATTTGCTCATGCGCTTAGACCATGTCTCATATGTAACGTCCCATGATCAACTAGCCGACACTGTTCAACGTTTAGGTTCACGCCTTGGCAGCAG
>WLEB01000036.1 GCA_009704505.1 Actinomycetota bacterium
CGTCGCAAGAAGGCAGCAGCTAAGAAGGCAGCTCCAAAGCGTCGCAAGAAGGCAGCAGCTAAGAAGGCAGCTCCAAAGCGTCGCAAGAAGGCAGCAGCTAAGAAGGCAGCTCCAAAGCGTCGCAAGAAGAAGGCAGCTGCTCCAGCAGCAGCTCCAAAGAAGCGCCGCCGCAAGAAGGCAGCAGCTAAGTAAGCATCGCTTATTAAAAAACCCGCCACTTTATGTGGCGGGTTTTTTTAATTCTTTTTGTTTCCTTTCCAACTTTAATTCTTTACTCGTTTTCAACTTCTTTACGAAGTGGTATTTCTATCCGTTCAAAAATCTGCGCGATTGCCTCTTGATCGGCCTTTGACAGATGATCAATAAATCTAGCCCGCACGCTTTCAACGTGGTCAGGGGCTGCAGCAACTATTGCCTTCCAACCCTTTGGAGTCATCACTGCAAAGTAGCCTCGCTTATCAACTGGGCAGGGTTCGCGCTTTAGCCATCCGGCTTTTTCCATGACCTTCATTCTGTGAGAAAGTCTGGATCGAGATAGAAGAGCGATCTTTGCCAACTCACTCATTCGCATTTGACGATCTGGTGCATCACTAAGAAGTGCCAAAATTTCATAATCAGGAAGCGTTAGATCGTGTTCTTTAAGATCTGCGTCCAGGGAGGCCAATAGCTGGCGGCTAGCGATGATGTACCTGCGCCAAGCAACCATTTCATTGGGGGTTAACCACTTGGGTGCTGTAGCGTTTTCACGTGACATACGCGTATTCTACGCGAAATGTTGAAGGTTCAACTATTTCCTTAAGGGGTTTATTTCGTGAGTTTAGAAAAGGCAGGATTAGATCTAAGCCACCAAGACCAAGGGTTTCGTCCTCAAGATGATATGTACCGACACTTCAATGGCACGTGGCTAAAAAATGCCGTCATCGCATCTGATCGCGCATCAGATGGGGCTTTTACCGCCCTTCATGTTGAGGCAGAGGCTCGAGTACGAGAGATTATTGAAACCGCCTCAGGTAGTGATGAGGCCAAAAAGCTTGGCGATATCTACGCATCATTTATGGATGCCGAAGCAGTACAGGCAAAGGCAGCGCAACCCATACAAGCGAATTTGGCTGCCGTAGATACGATCGAAAACCTTAATGATTTCATTATCGTCCTTGCCGAATTAGAGGCGCTAGGTGTTTCGGGAATCTTTGGAACATTCATCTATGCAGATATGAAAGATGCTTCAACAAATATTTTGTACATGCAGCAAGGAGGAATCTCACTGCCCGATGAGGCCTACTACCGTGAAGAGCAATATCAGGAAATTCGCGCCGCATATGTTGACCATGTGGAAAAGATGTTCGAACTGGCCGCTGTTGCACATGCTAAGGAACTTGCAGAAAAAGTCTTGGCTTTGGAAACCAGCATTGCCAGCCATCACTGGGATCAAGTCAAAGACCGGGATGCAACCCTTACTTATAACAAGCTAACTCGCAGTCAAGTAAAAGCTCTCATGCCATCATTTGATTGGGATTCCTATCTCTTTCATGGTCAGATTCCATCGATAGTCTTGGATTCTGTCATCGTTCAACAGCCCTCATTTTTCGAAGGGCTCAATTCCGTTCTTAAAAACTTTGATGCCAGCAGTTGGAAGGCATGGCTAAAGTGGCAAATAATTAGCGGAGCATCGCCTTATCTTTCATCAGAGTTTGTTGATCAGAACTTTGAATTTTATGGAAAGACTCTTAGCGGAACACCAGAGCTTCGCGAGCGCTGGAAACGTGCTGTCTCGTTAATTGAGGGCTCACTTGGAGAAGCAGTCGGTAAGGTCTATGTCGAAAAGTATTTTCCTGCCGAGGCAAAAAAGCGAATGGAAGAGCTAGTAGCAAATTTGATCCAAGCCTATGAAATCAGCATTAAGCAACTGCCGTGGATGGGTCCTGAAACAAAAGTTAAGGCGTTAGAAAAACTGGGTAAGTTCCGCACAAAGATTGGCTACCCAGATAAGTGGCGTGACTACAGCGAACTTAAAACAACCCCCGATGACCTCTATGGAAACGTAGGTCGCATAGTCAAGTTCCAACGAGACTTTGAGCTAGCAAAGATAGGTAAACCTGTTGATCGCGAAGAGTGGCATATGGCTCCTCAAACCGTTAATGCTTATTACAACCCGGTCATGAATGAGATTGTCTTTCCGGCAGCGATTTTGCAGCCACCTTTCTTTGGATTAACCCATGACGACGCCGTTAACTACGGCGCAATTGGCGCAGTAATTGGCCACGAGATTGGTCATGGATTTGATGACCAGGGCTCCAAATATGACGGAGATGGCGCACTGACAGATTGGTGGAGTGAGCAGGATCGCGCAGCATTTGAAGAGCGCACTAAGGCGTTGATTTCTCAATACGATGTATTAGCTCCCGAAGAGGCACCAGATGTAACCGTTAATGGCGCGCTGACAATTGGTGAAAATATTGGCGACTTAGGTGGCCTAACCATTGGTTACAAGGCCTACCAAATCTCACTTGCAGGTAAGCAAGCACCGGTAATTGATGGGCTAACTGGCCAGCAGCGATTTTTTATGTCCTGGGCCCAAGTCTGGCGCACCAAGGTTCGCCCAGAAGAGATGCGCCGCCGGATTGCAACTGACCCGCACTCTCCTGCCGAGTTTAGATGTAATCAAATTTTGAAAAACTTTACGCCTTTCTATGATGCATTTAATGTTGGTCCGACAGATGGTTTGTGGCTGGATAAAAAAGCACGAGTTGAGATTTGGTAAATCTTTGAGTTTTTCATTTGAGATCAAACACAGCGCTGCCGATTCTTTGGCGCGAGTTGGAACAATCTCCACACCACATGGGGATATTCAGACCCCTGCATTTATACCGGTGGGAACAAAGGCAACGGTTAAATCTGTTCTGCCAGAGGCCATGGCAGATTTGGGAGCACAGGCCTTGCTTGCAAATGCTTACCATCTCTATTTGCAGCCCGGATCAGATGTATTAGATGAAGCAGGCGGTCTTGGCCAATTCATGAATTGGCCCGGGCCCACATTTACTGACTCTGGGGGCTTTCAAGTTTTGTCATTGGGAGTTGGCTTTAAAAAAGTATTGGCGATGGATGCTCAAACTTTCAGGCGAGATGATGTGATCGCGGGCAATAAAGAAAGATTGGCACATGTTGATGATGAAGGCGTAACTTTTAAATCGCATTTAGATGGATCGATGCACCGCTTTACTCCTGAGATTTCGATGCAGGTTCAGCATCAAATTGGCGCCGACATTATGTTTGCATTTGATGAGTGCACCACCTTGCACAACACTCGTCCTTATCAAGAGTTAGCAATGGATAGAACATATGCATGGGCTATTAGGTGTCTTGATGAACATAAGCGACTTACCAATGAGCGAATAGATAAGCCCTACCAAGCACTCTTTGGAGTTATACAAGGTGCTCAATATGAGGATCTGCGCAGAAAAGCTGCCGGAGACCTAGGTGGGATGAACAGTGATGGTCAGAGCTTTGATGGCTTTGGAATCGGAGGGGCGCTAGATAAAGAGCAGCTGGGAACAATTGTCAGCTGGGTTAATCAAAGCCTGCCGGAGGGCAAACCTAAACACCTGCTGGGAATTGGCGCGCCTGAAGATTTATTTGTTGGCGTAGAAAATGGATGTGACACATTTGATTGCGTACTAGCTAGTCGAATTGCGCGCACAAGTGCTGTTTACACAATGGAAGGGCGTTTTAACCTATCTAACAGCCGTTTTAAGCGCGATTTCACGCCAATCGATGATGAATGTGACTGCTACACCTGTACGCACTACACACGGGCTTACGTGCACCATTTATTTCGAGGAAAAGAGATCCTCTCTGCAACCCTTGCAACAATTCACAACGAGAGATTTATTGTGCGCTTAGTAGATCAAATGCGTCAGGCATTAGTCGATGGCAATTTTGCCGACATGAAGTCAGATTTCCTCGGCCGATACAAGCACCGAAGCGGGCAGGCACGGGACTAAATCAGGAGTGTTTTTTCTAAGGCTTAGAAAGTTTAGGTAAGTGCAAGTTGTATTTAATTGAAATCTCACGCACAAGAACTACTACTAGACCCGCCACTAAAACTGTCACTGCTGTGTCTACTCCCATTGAATCAAGAGTCAGATAAACAAGTGCCCCCGATAGACATGCTGTACCAATAGTTTCACGGTGTAAAAGCACTGGTTCGGTTTGGCACATAATGTCTCGAAACAAACCTCCGGCAACGGCGCCTGTAAGACTCAAAACAGCAGCTGCTGCAAATGGAGCGTTATTTGTTAATGCAAACTGCGCACTTGAAACTGTTGCAACAGCCAAACCTAAAGTATCCAAAGACAATGCAAATCGGCCAACGTTTTGTGTTTTACCAAGTGCGATTGTGATGATGAAAGCTCCGACTACAGGGGCAAATAACCAGGGAGATAAAACCCAAGGTGGCTGCTCTCCCATGAAAACGTTTCTAAATGTTCCACCAGAAAGAGATGCAACTGCTGCAATGAGAAGAATCCCACCAAAATCTAAACCTTTACTTGCAGCAACTCTGGCTCCCACTAAGGCAAAGGCAAAAGTTGAAATTAGGTCCAGGGCAAAGACTAAAACATCTAAATCCATAGGTTGACTCTAGCCGAGGGTTTAAATCAAAAGCAGTCTTCTCGCCTGATCGACCGCGCTGTGTCTGCCATCTACATCAAGTTTGCGATAGAGATTTCTTAAATGTGTCTTCATTGTATTTTGAGAAATATGTAGCTTCTTGGAAATAGCACTAATAGGAACACCAGTGGAGAGATGCTTTAAAATCTCCACCTCGCGCTTTGTGAGTTTCTCACCCAAAGAGCCCTGTTCATCACCTTTTGAACTTATTCGTTGACCCATAACCTTTACTAAGTTTTCTCTAAATGCTGTTGGTTTTGCCACTGCTGCTTTTACCAAGATTGGGTAAAGGTTCTTTTGGCGAACAAAAAAATCATTAAATCCAACTTCTGCTCCGACATTTAATGCCTCGGCCAGTTTTTGAAGAGCTAAAGTTTCATTGTCGTTATTTAGAATTGATTGATATACGTATTTTTCAATCCTTTCTCGCTCTGTTGTTTCGGACAAGTCATCAGCTGAAGTTTTTCTCTCCTTCAGTTCATGAATACCATCAAATGTGATTTCAATTTCACGTGTTAAGTCAATTTTTGGGGCTCGTTGCATTAAATCTTTCAGACGGGGAATATCATGTATTGCAGAGCGAAGAAGTATTTCACTTGAATCAATCATCCATCCCATCTCGTGAGTAAATGAAAATGAAGATTGCTTGGTCTTCAACTCTTTGATTACATCTACTGCCTGATGAATTAATCCGCGCGAAATCTCTAACCGAAGTGAATTGTCGGCAGCCTGAAAATACCAAGGCCACACCTGAACTGTTTGTGAAATCTCTTGAAGCTGTTTCAAAGTTTTTGTAGCCAATTCACCCTGTAACATCTCAATCTGACACCTTGCCAATACTAAATAAGCGTCAAAGGGTGCACTTATTGAAGAGAATCCAAAAGTGTCTGCCTGAGTGATTGCGATATTTGCCTGTTCTGCCGCCTCAAAAATCCGACCCTCAGCCCACAACGCCATGGAGTTCATGCACGCTAAATGATAAGGAATATTGACTGTAATTTCTGATGGCTCGAGGAGTTTGGCTTGCTTTAAAGCTTGAATAACTTCACTATGTTGATCGTGTAAAAAATGAATTGAAGCCTTAACTCTAAGTAATGCGATTTTATCTGTTACTTCTACCGTTTCAATGGGATTCTCAAAATTTAAAGCTTCGTATATTTTCGTGAGCGAGCGTTGGAATTGTCCACGGGTGAAATAGACATGAGCCAAAATCATTGCTGAGAGTTGGTGTAAAAACACTAAATTCTTATCTTGCTGCCCGATGTAATCAAGTTCTGTAGCCATCGCCTCTGCAACATCAAACTCAGAATTGACTAGATGTCCAATTGTTTTAATCGTTTTTCTCATTACCCCAAGGTGCGCCGTTGGATCAGAAATGTAATCAGACCACTTAATGAGCAAATCTCCTCGACCGGCAATTGCCATCTCTCGGATGCTGGTTCTTAGGACATCTTGTAGTTTTTCAAAGTTTTTAGACAGATATAGGTGTTCAATAGCCAGACTTGGCTGAGATTTTTCTAAGAAGTATGTGGCTAAGCGAGAATGAATTGCCTCAAAATCAGAGATTTTTAAGTTGTTCATTTCGGAGATCACTTGGCGAGTGAGCTTGTTAAGCTTGAAAATTCTATTGCTGCCTGAAGTAACTGATAGAAAAATTCCATCTGAGGCAAGTTTGTTCATATCTGTCTCAGAAAAGTCTTGTTCAAGAATAATTGAGGCAGTTTCCATATCAAAACTTTGTACCAGACTTAGTCTGGTTAAAATATATTGCTCATCATGATTGAGATTTTTGAAAACTCCTTGAGTTAAGGCAATAAGTGGATCACCCATATCCAACTGTTCAAAATTTGAAATCTGCGATCTAGTAATCGATCTAGTTAATAGCTGTACCGCTGCTGGCCACCCATCACATTTTTCAATAAGTTCTCGGTTACTAGGATCCTGAATGTCAACACCATTTATTCTTGCAATTGCCGCAACTTCACTTTCTGAAAGCCTGAGGTCTTCTGAATTGATCAGGCTGTAGTTTCCTAAACTTGCATAACGGTTCAGCGAATACTCTGGCGTTTGTCTGCGAATTAAGATTAAGTGTGAATTTTCTGGGAGATTATCGATTAGAACTTGGCCAAATTTAGAAACTGCAGGATTATCAATGGTTCCTTTATCGATCACAAAATTAATAGATTGCTTGACTGATCGGGCTGCATCGATTAGTTCCCTCATGTGAACGTGTGGATCCTTTGAAATATGAGAATCAGGATCAAACTGGAAATCTGGAATAGCTTGGCGAATTGAAAATGCTATCTGCTCAAAAAAACTTTGGATGGAGTCTCTGGGATCCATTGAAAGCCAGATAGTTGGACGATCAGTGCTTTGCGCCCATTCAGAAACCAATGAAGTTTTTCCATATCCGGCTGGTGCTACAACAACGGTTACTCCAGGAACATTTTTTTCAAAAAGATTAAACAAATGGGGTCTTGAAATGAAGTTAGCTGGAAGGCTTGGCTTAAGACTTCTTGAGACGCTTGGCTGAGATGGTGCCGATTCAACGATCTTCATGGGGTTATTTTCCGCGGAAAAAGAACCAGAATTCAACTAATCCTCACCCTATTAGGGGTGAGATAAAGGGCTACTTAATCTTGATTTGCCAGGTCTAACCCGACTCGATTAAGCCCGATTTAAGCGAATTTACCTGTGACTAAGAAGTAGACCCGACGTGAAACCGAAACGGCGTGGTCGGCGTAGCGCTCGTAGTAGCGGCCTAGCAGAGTTAAATCTACGGCCGTTTCCACGCCATGCTTCCAGTTTGGTGCAACTAAGGCCGAGATTAACTGGCGATGAAGATCATCGATCTCGTCATCATCTCTTTCAATTTCAAGGGCCATGTCTGTATTGCGAGTACCGATTACTAGGGCAGTCTTCTTGGCAATCTTTTCTGCCGCCTTGCCTAGTGCATCAAAAATTGGATGTAGCTCGGCTGGAATTGCAGAATCTGGGTGGCGAAGTCTGGTGATCTTTGCAACGTGGTGGGCCATATCCCCCATACGCTCTAGATCAGCGCTCATACGCAGGGCTGTAGCGAGCGCACGTAAATCTGAAGCTACTGGTTGCTGGCGAGCAACGATGTCGATGATTCGGGCATCTAAATCATGCTGGAAATCATCGATAGTTACATCTGATGCAATGATCTCTTCGGCCAACTTCAAGTCGGATGTCAAAATTGATTGCGTAGCTTTTTGAATTGTGCCCGAGACCTTCTCGCATAGATCAACCAGTGATTGCGAGACGCTATCTAGTTCATCTTGGAAGACTGATCTAATAAGTGCCATGGGCTAAAGGTACGCGATAGTGGTGAATAAATGCAGATGATCAGGTGAACAAAGGGCAAACTAAGCGGCCGTGCCAAAGGGGGGCTATAAGATCGCCGTATGA
>WLEB01000037.1 GCA_009704505.1 Actinomycetota bacterium
AATGAAGAAGCACGTCGCGGCTTAGAGCGCGGTATGAATATTTTGGCTGATGCAGTCAAAGTAACCCTTGGACCACGCGGACGAAATGTTGTCCTAGAAAAAAAGTGGGGCGCACCAACTATTACTAATGATGGTGTTTCAATTGCAAAAGAGATTGAACTAGATGATCCATGGGAAAAAATCGGTGCAGAACTTGTAAAGGAAGTTGCTAAGAAGACTGATGACGTTGCCGGTGATGGAACAACTACTGCAACAGTATTGGCCCAAGCATTAGTTCGCGAAGGACTTCGAAATGTTGCTGCTGGTTCTAACCCAATGGCACTGAAGCGTGGAATTGAAAAGGCTGTAACTGAGATTGTTGCAGAACTTCTTTCTATGGCTAAGAGCGTGGATTCAAAAGAGCAGATTGCAGCAACAGCATCAATCTCTGCAGCAGATGCCACGATTGGCGAAATGATCGCTGAGGCAATGGACAAAGTTGGGAAAGAAGGCGTAATTACTGTTGAAGAGTCAAATACTTTTGGTCTCGAACTAGAGCTGACCGAGGGAATGCGCTTTGATAAGGGTTACATCTCTCCATACTTTGTAACCGATCAAGATCGCATGGAAGCAGTTTTAGAAGATACATATGTTTTGATCTGCAACTCAAAGATCGCAAACATTAAAGACCTTGTGCCAATTCTAGAAAAGGTTATGGCATCTGGTAAGCCACTTGTCATCATCGCCGAAGACATTGAAGGCGAAGCCCTTGCAACGTTGGTAGTTAACAAGATTCGCGGAACATTCCGCTCTGCAGCTGTTAAGGCTCCAGGTTTTGGTGATCGTCGTAAGTCAATGCTTCAAGACATTGCAATCCTTACAGGCGCAACTGTTATTACTGAAGAAGTTGGACTTCGTTTAGATACTGCAGAGATGGATCTATTGGGTCGTGCACGCAAGGTTGTTATCAGCAAGGAAGAGACAACAATTGTTGAAGGCGCCGGAGATGAAGCTCAAATTAAGGGCCGTGTTCAGCAAATTCGCACAGAGATTGAAAACTCTGACTCTGATTATGACCGTGAGAAATTGCAGGAGCGCCTTGCAAAGCTTGCAGGTGGCGTTGCCGTCATCAAGGCAGGTGCTGCAACTGAGGTTGAACTCAAAGAGCGCAAGCACCGCATTGAAGATGCAGTGCGAAATGCAAAAGCAGCTGTTGAAGAAGGAATCGTTGCCGGTGGTGGAGTTGCACTACTACAAGCTGGTGCTGCAGTATTTAAAAAACTCTCTGGGTTAACAGGTGATGAAGCAACTGGTGCAAAGATTGTTGAATATGCAATCGAAGCGCCAATTAAGCAGATTGCAATTAACGCAGGATTAGAAGGCGGAGTTGTAGTTGAGAAAGTTCGCCACCTTCCTGTTGGTCACGGCTTAAATGCTGCAACAGGTGAATACGTTGACATGATTAAATCTGGAATCATTGATCCAGCTAAAGTGACACGTTCTGCATTGCAAAATGCGGCATCGATTGCTGCGTTGTTTATTACAACAGAGGCAGTAATCGCTGATAAGCCAGAGAAGAGCGCGCCTGCCCCACAAGGCGGCGGAGATATGGACTTCTAAAGCTGTAAAAAGTAATTAATCAGAGCACCGTCCTCGCGAACTACCAGTTAACTGGCTCAGAAATTAGCCAATTAACGCGAGGGCGGTGTTCTGCTTTATCCTTATCCCATGGCAAAGAAACCAACAGTAAAAAAGCTGTTTCAGCGAACATCAAAAAGCGCAGTCGAAGCTTTTGATGCAAGCGCGCTTGCCCTTGCTGCAATTATTGAGCAGGCCGAGAAATCAGAACACGTTGGTGGATTAGTCTCAGTTGAATTCGATGATGAGAACCGAGTAGCGACATATCTTTACGAAGCCAATCTTGCAGGCTATAAAGGTTGGCGTTGGTGTGTAACAGTTGCAAAAGTTGACGAAGAATCAGAGCCAACAATTTGTGATGTTGTAGTTCTACCAGGCCCAGATGCTTTACGACCACCAGAGTGGATTCCTTATATTGATCGAATTCTTCCTGGCGATGTTGGTGTGGCAGATATTGTTCCTAGTTCGTTAACGGATACTCGTTTGGTTCCAGGGCAACAAAGTCTTCCGCAAGATGAAGAACTCGATACTGCTTTAGCAGTTGAACTTGGTTTTGGTCGCGCGCGCGTTATGTCTATCGAAGGACGCGATCAAGCAGCAAAGCGTTGGTATGACGGAGAACGCGGACCTAATGCACCTGTTGCACAGTCGGCGCCAAAACCATGTCATAGCTGCGGCTTCTTTATTCCAATCGCAGGATCACTTCGATCAACTTTTGGCGTGTGTGCCAACGCAATCTCACCAGAAGACGCCCGTGTTGTGAGCGTAGATCACGGCTGCGGTGCGCATTCGGAAGCGACCTTCACGGAGCCAGTGTTAAACTAAGCACCTGTTATCGCAACCGCGATACCGATTCAAACGAATGAATAATTGAAACGATATTCACGAGTTACGAACGAGTTCAACAGGAAAAAGAAAGCAAGCGTTGGGTAGAACTAGCGCACAATGGAATTAGTTAAGAATTAGCTAACTAGCTAGGAAAGAGAGCTCACAATGCCTACAGGACATGTCAAATGGTTCTCACTTGAAAAAGGTTTTGGCTTTATTGCAAATGATGAAGGCGAAGATGTTTATCTAGCTGCAACATCACTTCCAGAAGGCGTTGCAACAGTTAAGCCTGGAACAAAACTTGAGTTTTCAATTGCAGATAGCCGTAAGGGTCCACAGGCAATGTCAGTGCACATAATTGATGCACCACCTTCACTTGTTGAAAACTCACGCGCTAACAGCGATGATCTTGCTGCGATGATTGAAGATACGATCAAAATGTTGGATCGAGTTGGAAATGGCTTGCGCAGTGGACGCCATCCAAATGCGCAGGAAGCAGATCGACTTGGTCGTGTTCTGCGCGGAATCGCATCTCAGCTTGGCGCATAAGCGCACACCACTCATAAGTTTGTTACAAGTTAGCCAGTCAAGATTTAGGTTAAATACCAGATCGTCGGCTGCGACGAATTGTGTAACGAATACCAATCAATCCAAGTGCTGTGCCTGAAACACAGGTCCAAATAATTTTTGAGTCAGCACCTGCCGCAAGTGCGATAACACCAGCAGCGACCCAGCATGAAGTTCCAATAGCCACTAGAGTTACAACACTGCGTAGACGAGAACCCATGGAAGTAGAGTAATGCGTTTTAAGGTTAAAGAAGACGGCAATTTGCGTTCATTTCGCCACCGTAATTTTAGAATTCTCTACCCAGCAAACGCGGTGTCAAATATTGGTACCTGGGCACAGCGCATCGCTCAGGACTGGCTGGTATTAGAGCTAACCAATAACAGTGGAACATATCTTGGATTAGTTACTGCTGTTCAGTTTTTACCAATACTTCTCTTTTCACTTCACGGTGGTAAATTCGCAGATCGTTTTAATAAGAGAAAAGCGCTCATTCTTACAAATGTATTAGGTGGTTCATCCTCACTTGTACTGGGCATCTTGGTTGTTACTGGATATGTAGATCTTTGGCATGTTTTTCTACTAGCCGGAGTCCTTGGACTTTCAAATGCAATTGATGGTCCTGTTCGCCAATCATTTACTACTGAAATTGTTGGCCCCGATGATCTACCTAATGCTGTCTCTTTAAACTCAGCTAATTTCAATGCTGGGCGATTGATTGGACCAGCGGTATCAGGAGCCTTAATTGCTGCATTTGGAACAGGCCCATCCTTCATTGTAAATGGGCTGTCGTATTGCTTTGTTATTGCAGCACTCTTCCAACTCAATGAAAAAACATTTTTCCGGCAAGATCAAATGAAATCAGATGGCAATATTCGAGAGGGAATTAAATATGTTCGCTCACGGCCAGACATTTATGTTGTTCTGTTGATTGTTTTCTTTATCTCAACCTTTGGGCTTAACTTTCAGATTTTTAACGCTCTTATGGCAACAAAGGAGTTTGGGTTAGGGCCTGCAAGCTTTGGTTTGATGGGAACTTTTGTTGCAATTGGATCATTTACTGGGGCAGTAGGTTCTGCTCGCCTAGAAAGATTTAGAAGTACAAAGTTTGTAATTAAAGGTGGAATCGTCTTTTCAATTTCTGTAATTGTTCTTTCAGTATTACCAACATTTACTACTTACATTATTTGGTTACCAATCTGTGGAGTGAGCGCTCTTACTACTTTAGTATCTGCAAATTCGATTGTTCAGACGAGTTCAGACCCTGCCATTCGGGGTCGCGTCATGGGATTCTATTTACTTATTTTCATGGGCGGAACACCTTTTGGTTCTCCTCTTATTGGAGTAATGACAGAGGTAATTGGCATTCGTCCAACAATTGCGATCTGTGGGCTGATTCCACTTCTAACATCTATTGTGATTTGGTTTACTTATAAGAATAGGGTCAAACCGCCGGCAGATATCTCTGTTGCAGCAGTATTAAAGAGCGTTGATCGCAATTAAAACTAGTAAACCAAAAAGCGCTGCAACGGTGATAATCCTTCGAGTTTTGTAGCTCATGCTGTTTCCTTAACGTGAGAGGGAACTAATTTAATGATCAGAAATGCAACAATCATTAAGACAAAAACCATTATGTAAGCCCTTGAAATTCCAAAGCTATCTCCGAGTAATCCCAATAAAAATGGTGCCCCTGCAATTGCAACACCTGCAGCAAGTGATGCTCGGCCAACTGCAAGATCTGGTCGCCCATTACTCAAACCAATTAGTCGAATCGAAGAGAGCGCGAACTGCATTGATACTCCAAGTCCAACAACAAACAAGCAAATCAATGAAACAACCATGCTGTGAGAGAGCCAGAATCCAAGGAAACCAAAAAATTGAATCGCAATTATTGTTAGCAGTTGATTATCTAGTGACAGATGCTTTAGAACTAAGCCTCCATACCAACGACCCACGCCCATTCCAGTACCTAGAGCAACAATTGCAACAGTTGAAACAGCAGCACTAGAACCAACACGATCTTTCAAGAGTGCAGCTGCCCAAAAAGATGTAGCGAATTCGGCGGAGATACAGGCAACAAAACCAATCCAGGAGATCCAAAAAGCACGGGAGAGTTTTCCACTTTGAGGCCCATCTTCATGGGGTACATGTTCTTCAATGCTCTTATCTCGCCCAACAATATAAACCATCAGAGCGACAGGAAGAGCAAGGAGTAGACCTAATCTCCACAGAGTTGGATAAGCAATTGCAATTGTTCCAATCAGCGCGGTACCAATAACAAAGCCAACAGATGCAACTCCATTAGCTTGAGGAATGGCTACCTCTGCAGACTTTCCATAGTGATGTGACATTTTTGTCAGCATTGTGTTGATCACTAATGAAGTTCCAAAGCCAGTTAAAAGTGTTGCAGGCAATGTGAGATAAACCGGTGGTGAGAGAACAAACATGAGAAGACCAATACAAAAAATAGTTAGGCCAATCCAGCTTGCTTTTTCTCGGCCAAATTTGTGTGCGATGTGAGGATTAGTCCACCCAGCAAAGATTGAAGCCACTCCCATTGCTGTGCCATGTAAACCAGCGATTGTTAGGGAAGTGCCTTGATCTGCACGTAAAAGGGATTGTGCTGGACCAAATCCGCCTAAATAGAAATTAACTACTGCAGTTTGAAGGGCAACAATCCAGAAAAATCTATCCCGGTGAAAACTCTTTGGCATTACAGAGCAGCTACAACGTGATCAATGCACTTGGTGAGTGCTTCAACATCACTTGGGTCAACTGCTGGGAACATACCAATTCGAAGTTGGTTTTTACCTAACTTGCGATATGGCTCGGTATCCACAATTCCATTTTCACGCAGCGCTGCTGAAATCTTTGTAGCATCGATTGCATCATCGAAGTTGATTGTTCCAACTACCTTTGAACGCATTGCAGGATCAGTTACAAATGGTGTTGTGTAGCTAGTTTTCTCTGCCCATGAATAGAGGATATTAGAAGATTTCTCACTACGCCCTGCAGCAAAAGTTAAGCCGCCATTGGAATTCATCCACTCGATCTGCTCTGCCAATAACATCAGCGTTACCAATGCAGGAGTGTTATATGTTTGATCTAGACGTGAATTTTCGATTGCAATTTCAAGGTCAAAAAATGCTGGAATCCAGCGGCCACTTGCCTTAATTTTTGCAGCACGTGCAATAGCTGCTGGTGACATGATTGCTATCCATAATCCACCATCTGAAGCAAATGATTTCTGGGGAGCAAAGTAATAGGTATCAAACTCTTTTGCATCAACCATAAGTCCACCTGCTGCAGATGTTGCATCTACTAAAACCAGTGCTCCATCAGTGCCTGCTGGACGAAGAATTGGCATTGAAACGCCTGTACTAGTTTCGTTATGTGTGAGTGCATAAACATCAATTCCTGCTTCGGCTACTGCAACAGGGTGGGATCCGGGTTCGGTTTTAATAATTGTTGGTTCACCAAGAAAAGGAGCTTCCTTAGATGATGCTGCAAACTTTGATGAAAACTCACCGAATACAAGGTGTTGTGAACGAGATTCAATTAATCCAGAGGTAGCAATATCCCAAAACGCAGTCGAACCACCATTTCCAAGAATTACTTCATAACCTTCTGGAAGATTAAATAGTGAAGTTAACCCTTCACGCACACGCTTAACAACATTTTTCACAGGCTTTTGTCGGTGTGATGTTCCAAGAATTGTGTTACCACTTGCTGAAAGTGCAGCTAAGGCTTCTGGTCGAATCTTGGATGGGCCGCAACCGAAGCGACCGTCTTTTGGCTTGATATCTGCTGGAATAATGATGCTCATAAGCCAAGACTACGGGTAGTAGCGCGTTAGTTCCCAATCGGAGTTAGTGGTGGTTCTCTCATAGCGCAAGCGATCGTGCAATCTGGAGTATCGGCCTTGCCAGAATTCAATGTTGAGTGGAACAACACGATAACCACCCCAATACTCGGGGCGAGGAACAACCGAACCTTCCGGCCATTTAGCAGCTGCACCTTCATACCGTTGTTCTAACTCGGCGCGTGAAGACAATGGCGATGATTGATGACTAGCCCATGCACCAATTTGTGAACCCCAAGGTCTTGCCGCAAAGTAGTCATCTGATTCTGATTCGGAAACTTTTTCTACTATTCCACTAATTGATACTTGACGTTCCATTGCATACCAAGGAAAAAGAAGTGAAACATTTTCATTTACATTCATTGCATGTGCTTTACGAGATTCATAGTTTGAGAAAAAAGTAAATCCACCCTCTGAGATATCTTTAAGCAAAACTGTTCTTGTACTTATCTGATTGTCAGGATGCACAGTCGAAAGAACCATTGCATTTGCCTCAACAATTATGGAGTTTTCATGGGCTTGCTTTAACCAGATTGAAAAAGCTTCAAATGGGTCTGCAGGTAAGGTTTCCATGCCTACGTCGCTATAAGAACGGCGCATTGCTCGGATTTGATCCCGAGTGAAACCTTCATTTTCCATGGGCTAATCGAACCTCATTTTCAACATCTTCGCATTATGGATCTCTGTGATTTAATCATCCCATGCCCAAGGCAAAGTGTTCAATTATGTGGTTTCGCAGAGATCTTCGCGTTAATGATCATCCTGCCTTACTAGCCGCAATTGAATCTGCCGAAACTGTTATTCCACTTTTTATTTTAGATAAGCAGCAAATCTCTGAAGCAGGAGACAAACTCCTGGCATACATGGGCAAATCTCTGCGCTCATTAGATGAATCTCTTGGAAATCGACTCCACATTATTGAGGGCGATCAGGTTGAAATTCTCAAAGAATTAATCGCACAGCATGATGTAGAAGAAGTACATATTTCAGCTGAGTATGAAAGATACGGCACGCAACGAGATGCAAAAGTAGAAGCTGCTGGAATTAAACTTGTTCGAACAGGTTCTCCTTATGCTGTTGCACCTGGCAGAGTTTTAAAACCAAGTGATGGCACTGCCTACAAGGTATACACACCGTTTTATAAAGGTTGGCGGGCTCATGGTTGGCGCGCACCAGCAGTGACGCCGAA
>WLEB01000038.1 GCA_009704505.1 Actinomycetota bacterium
GGGATGACATGGATGCAGCAGCATTAGTCGATAAGTTTCTTCAATTTGGTGAAGATCGAAATATTGAGCAGATGCAAGCCATGATGGCGCCAAATAGCAAAATTGAATTCCCAGGTGGAAAGCTTTTTAGTTCACAATCTGAAATGGTTGCAAATGCCAAGGGCAGATACTTATGGATCAAAAAACACAGAGACCGCTACTTTGTAGGTGTTAACGGGGATCAAACCACAGTGACATCTATTGGTACTTTGTATGGTGAGAATTTAGCTGGGGTTCCCTTTGAAGGAATTAGATATGTCGATGTATTTGTCATTGAAAATGGATTAATCACGGAGCAAATGGTCTGGAATGACCTTTGTGAGTCCGGAGTATTAGAAGTTGCTTAAACTCAATCAAATAGGGAGTATTTAATTCATGGTTCAAGCACTTCAAGACATTAAAGTTATTGATATTGCCACACTTTTTGCAGGACCAATGGCTGCAACAATGCTGGCCGATTTTGGTGCAGAGGTCATCAAAATTGAGCACCCAAAAAATGGTGATCCTGTGCGTACTCACGGTTCAAGCAAAAATGGTGTTGGACTTTGGTGGAAGATGCTTGCTCGCAACAAGAAATCTTTGACTCTTTATCTTGGTTCACCAGAAGGTCAAGAAATTTTTAAGACTCTCATAAAAGATGCAGATGTTGTCATTGAAAACTTTCGACCAGGAACTTTGGAAAAGTGGGGACTGGGATACGAGGAGCTAGTAAAAATAAATCCGCGGTTGGTGCTTGCACGAGTAACAGGTTTTGGTCAGATTGGACCGTATTCAAAGCGACCTGGATTTGGAACATTAGCCGAAGCGATGAGTGGATTTGCTTCAATTACGGGCACACCTGATGGTCCGCCAACTTTGCCACCATTTGGATTAGCAGATGGAATCTCTGCACTTACTGCCGCCTTTGCAATCATGACTGCTCTGCACGCAAGAGATATCACGGGCAAGGGTCAGGTCATCGATTTAGCAATCATCGAACCAATTCTCACAGTTCTTGGGCCACAAGTAATTGCATACGATCAACTAGGCGAGATTCAACAGCGTCGAGGAAATAGATCTAGCAACAATGCCCCTCGAAATACATATGTAACTTCTGATGGCAAATGGGTAGCAATTTCAACAAGTGCGCAGGCAATTGCTGAGCGCGTCATGCATCTTGTTGGACGTGGAGAGTTAGTAAATGAACCTTGGTTTGCAAGTGGGGCAGAGCGTGCAAAGCATGCAGATGAGTTAGATGATGCAGTTGGTGGGTGGATTAAGCAACGCACTCGTGATGAAGTGATACGAGAATTTGAATTAGCAGAGGCAGCTGTTGCACCGATTTATGACATCACCGACATCTTTAAAGATGAGCAATTTGCAGCTTTAGAGACGATAAAGACAATTGAGGATGAAGAACTGGGTCCAATAAAGATTCAAAATGTGCTTTTCCGATTGTCAGATACCCCTGGAGAGATTAAAACTTCAGGGCCAAAACTTGGAAAACACACGGTAGAGATTCTCAAAAAGAGTGGTCTAAGTGATGAACAGATCGCAAACTTAAAAGCCAAGGGTATTATTTAGTATGGCCGAAACGCAGTTCTTTAGAAGCTATCTCTACGCACCTGCAAGCAAGCCCGAGTTAGTAGAAAAAGCATTTAACTCTCAGGCAGATTGCATAGTTATTGATCTTGAGGATGCTGTCCATCATGACAAAAAAGATGAAGCCCGTAAATTTGTTGTTGATTTCTTATCACGACCTGCCCCAAAACCCTTTTTAGTTCGCATCAATGATTTAAATGGGCCCTGGGGTGTAGCTGATCTAGAAAGCATAAGTAGTCCCAACTTGTTTGGAATCAGAATTCCAAAGGTTTCTTCTGTAGAAACTGTGAAAAAAGCATCAAAGATTCTGGATTCAAAAAAGTCCAATGCTCAAATTCACCTTTTGATTGAATCAGCTCTTGGAGTGGTCAAGGCATTTGAATTATCATCTTGTGATCCAAAAGTTGCTGGCATTTCTTTGGGTGAGGCCGATTTGCGATCGGATTTGCGAGCAACTAACGATGAAGCGTTAGCTTTTTCTCGGCTTTCAATTTTAGTTGCATCAAGGGCTGCAGGATTAAAGCAACCATCACAATCTGTCTATGCAAACACCAAAGATTTAAAAGGCCTAGAGGAATCAACTATTCACGCTAAAGCAACAGGATTTTTTGGGCGTTCAGTTATCCACCCAAGCCACATTGAGATTGTTAACACGATTTATACGCCAACAAAAGATGAAGCAGATAAGGCAAAGGAATTCCTAGACCTCTACGACAAAATGCAGGCATCTGGAAATAGTGTGATGGCTTTGCCAAATGGCGAAATGATCGACCCTGCAAATATTCACTACGCTAAATTTCAATTAAACCTCTACAACTCTCTCAACAAATAGGAGCGCACATGACAAGTCCACTTATTCAGGCATTAACTGAGGCTGTAGAGGTCATTGATTTATCACAACCACTTTATGCAGGAATGCCCGTCTCCCCTAACCACCCAGAGTTTCGACTTGTTTACATACGCAGACATGGTGATTCTGTAAGAGCAGATGGTGGGTCAGCGGCAAATGAAATGATTGTTACTGGCGGTCACGTTGGTACTCACGTTGATGCCTTAGCTCACGTTTCTCAAGATGGCCTCATGCACGGAAATGTTCCAATTTCAGATTGTTTTCAAGGTGGAAAGTTCATCTCGCACGGAATCGATCAAATGCACCCAGTTGTAACTCGTGGTCTGATGCTCAACATTGCAGCCCTTAAGGGAGTCGACATTCTTCCAGGTGGTTATGCAATTACAGCTGATGATCTTGAAGCCGAGTGTTCGCGCATTGGAAAAACACCAAAGCCAGGAGATGCTGTTCTGATTCGTACTGGTTGGGGAAAACACTTCAGCGGAGATGCAAAAACTTACATTGGTCACGATTCTGGCGTTCCAGGAGTTGATGCATCCGCTGGGCAATGGTTAGCTGATAAGAAAATCGTTGTAACTGGCTGTGACACCACTGCGTATGAGCACATTGCACCCGGTAAAGGCCATGCTGTACTTCCTGTTCACCGCATACTTCTTGTTGATGCCGGAATTAACATTATTGAGCACATGAACTTAGAGGTTGCTAATGAGAAAAACATCAGCGAATTCATGTTTATTCTTGCACCTCTAAAGATTGTTGGCGGAACAGGATCTCCAGTTCGCCCATTGGCAGTTGTTTAATGGAAACAATTGCTCAACAGTTAGGAAGAGTTGCTTTTCAAATTACCCAGGATGGGCTTTCTATAGAACTTCGTCGTGAAGCTTCACGTCGTATTCTGGATGTAATTGGAAACTCGATTGCGGCAACTAATCAACCTGCTACACAGGTAGTCAACAACATTGTTAAGTCCTGGGCTGGTCCAGCAGATTCCTTTGCAATTGGTGCAGCAAAATTACCTGCCTCTGCAGCGGCTTTGTTAAATGGCACTCTTGCTCATGCCATGGATTTTGATGACACTCATCTGCCATCAGTTTTACATCCCAGTGCATCAGTTGTGCCCGCTGCACTTGCTGTTGGTTCAAAACTTGGTTCAAAACCAACAGAGGTTTTAGATGCAATTACTTTTGGTATTGAAGTTACTTGCAGATTAGGAATGGCAGGTTTTGATAGAAAACTTGGTAACTCCGTATTTTTTGAACGTGGTTTTCATGCAACTTCAATTTGTGGAACCTTAGGTTCGGCAGTAGCTGCAGGAATGCTGATGAAATTAAGCGCCGATGAGATTACTTCTGCCATAGGAATCTCGGCGAGTATGGGTGCTGGCTTACTAGAAGCAAACCGCACAGGTGGAACAGTTAAGCGAATGCACTGTGGTTGGGCGGCCCATGGCGGCGTTGTGGCTGCCGAACTTGCAAAGGGTGGATTAACTGGGCCTCCGACTGTAATTGAAGGTCGCTTTGGATTTATGCAAGCTTATTGCGGTGACCAAGTAAATCTTGATGAGATTACAGATGGATTAGGTTCTGCATGGGTACTTCCAGATCTTTTCTTTAAGCCATATCCATGTAATCACTTCACACATACTGGAATTGATGCAGCTCGCGCTTTAAAGGCAAAGGGTGTCACACCAGATCAAATAGTAAGCATCGATCTTGGTGTTCCTTCTCCAGTTCTGCGAACAATCGCCGAACCAAGAGAGTCAAAAATTAAACCAGAGTCCGGATATCACGCTGCATTTAGTGGGCCTTTTACTGTTGCTGCTGCGTTCTATCGCGACAATGGTTTGGGATTATTTCATGAAGACTTTGAAGATGAATCCGCACATGATCCGCAGATTCTTGCACTTGCAGCAAAAGTGAATGTGAATGCAAGTGATGAATGCGATGCAATATTTCCATTTCAATTTCCAGCTGTGTTGACCGCGCATCTGAAAGATGGATCAAGCATGACGGAAAAAGTTCTAGTAAATCGTGGGGGTCCTCAAAATCCCCTGACAGATGATGAGCTGGCTTTGAAGTTTGAATCCAATGTCAGAGCCAGTCTCAACCAAGATAAAGCGCGTGAGGTTGCACACACAATTTTTGACTTCGCCACAAACAAAACCTCTTTGGCTGATTTGGCTTCACTACTTGAGCGGGTTTAAAAAGACACCAAAAAGTTATAAAGCTGAACCGCTTCCGTGTTTCATTCTCAGCCAATTGCCTCTTGTAACCAATGTAGCCATGTCTTAAACTTTCGGATCTATCCACCTCACGAAAAATCAAGGGAGATTCGGCAATGGCTTCATACGATCTTATTATTAAGAACTCTTTAGTCGTTTTACATGACCAAGAGAAGCCCTTGGCCGTTGATATTGCAATTAAAGATGGAAAGATCGCGAAGTTAGAAGCCAATATAGATTCATCTCAGGCAAGTGAAACTGTAGATGCGGGAGGAAAGCTTGCATTCCCTGGAGTAGTCGACGCCCACCAACACTGGGGTATCTACAACCCATTAGATATCGACACAGCATCAGAGAGTAAAGCCTGTGCTCAAGGTGGAGTTACAACAGCCATTTCATACATGCGAACTGGTCAATATTATTTAAATAAGGGTGGGGCGTATAAAGATTTTTATCCAGAGGTTTTAGAAAAAGCATCCGGTAAGGCTTATGTGGATTACGCATTCCATCTTGCACCACTTACATCTGAGCACATTGGTGAGATCCCAGAGTTAATCAGTAAATTTGGTGTTAACTCTTTCAAGATTTTCATGTTCTACGGCAGCTATGGCCTACATGGTCGTTCAACGTCACAAAATGAATTTTTAATGATCCCTGAAGGTGAGCGATACGACGTTGCGCACTTCGAATTCGTCATGCGCGCGATTCAAAAGGCCAGAAAAGAGATGCCAAAGGTTGCAGATAGCATCTCACTTTCACTGCACTGTGAAACAGCAGAGATCATGACTGCATACACAAAGATGGTTGAAGAGTCAGGCCGACCAAAAGATCTTGAGGCTTACCACCTTTCTCGCCCACCACACTCTGAGGGTCTTGCAATCACCATTGCTTCTTATTTGGCGCACGAAACAGAGTTGCCAAATATCAACTTGCTACACCTAACCTCATTTAAGGCCATTGATGCTGCAATGAAGATGACTCTGGCCTTCCCTCACGTTAACTTCCGTCGTGAAGTAACTATCGGCCATTTACTTGCTGACATTAAGAACTCAAAGGGAATTGGTGGCAAGGTAAATCCTCCACTTCGTCCAAGAGAAGATGTTGAGGCGTTATGGGAGCACCTACTTGCCGGCAATATCGATTGGGTTGCAAGTGATCATGCTTGCTGTCGAGAAGAGACAAAGTTTGGTACTCCAAAGGAAGATGTCTTCGTTGCCAAATCTGGCTTCGGTGGCGCTGAGTATTTGTTGGCAGGTCTTGTCAGCGAAACTAAGGCCAGAAAACTGAGCTACCAAAAGATTGCGCAGTTAACTGCATGGAACTCAGCTCAGCGATTTGGTCTAAACAATAAGGGCGCAATCGCTGTTGGTTTTGACGCAGATATTGCATTAGTTGATCCAAATGCTTCATATGTTGTGAAGGCAGATGAATCTCTGTCTGAGCAGGAGTACACCCCATTTGAAGGTTTCACTATCAATGCAAAAGTTACCGATACCTGGCTACGTGGAAAGAAGATTTTTGCTGATGGCAACGTAATTGGTGCACCTATGGGTCAATACCAATCGCGACCAACTTCTAAATAAGAATTGTAAGTGGAAAAACAATGGCCGAAATAGGAGGTTCAAATGCGTGACATAGAAGAAATGTTGACTCTAGATGAGCGTTCCAGTGCAGATTTTATTCTCTCTCTGCGCAAAAGATGGGCCGATACTGTCTATCCAGCATTTGTAGAAGAGTTCAACAACTCTGGCAAAAAGATTAAAACCCCTCAAGAGGGAGAGATCACTCTAAAAACAATGGGTCTTTATCCTTGGTTTAGTCACCTAGAGCGCATCGGCCAAAAAATGATGTGGAGATTGGGAAGTGACGTTGTCTTTAGATGCAGTGACGAACTGCTTAAACAACTCAACTCTGCCCCACAAAAAGCTGCTGCACAGTTAGAGCTAGATCCAACGCTGGAGCTTCCTGAGTACTACACAGAGACTGATATTCATATGCAGCCAGGAAGTTTCTATTCAAATGATCTCTCTGGATATGTGTATCAGTTTGGTGCACGCATCGTTATGTTGCGAGATAACGATGGCTACAAGTTCCATAAGTTATTTGCACAGACCGCCCTTCCTGATCTGCCTGCTAAACCACGAGTAGTCGATATCGCATGTGGTTTTGGCAAGAGCACGCGCCCGCTTGTTTCTCGCTATCCCGATGCAGAAGTAATCGGTGTTGATCTAGCCGCCCCTGGACTTAAATTGGCACATGCAGAGGCTGCAGCAGACGGTGTGAATATTCAATTCAAGCAGCAAGATGGTCGAAAAGTTGGACTACCAGATGCATCCGTTGATTTGGTGACGGGCACAATGATTTTGCACGAGATGCCTTCAGAGGCAATTGTCGAAACTGTTAAAGAGGCAACAAGATTGCTAAAGCCTGGTGGAGTAATTCGATTCTTAGAGTTTCAGCCAACAGGTGATCCTGTTCGCGATGCAACAGTTTATGAACATGCAGAACGAAATAATGAACCATACTTCCGAGCCCTGTTTGCAACCGACTTAATTGAGGTGTGCGAAAAGCTAGGACTCAAAGATGCCAAGTGGGTTGCATTTGATGAGCGCGCAGAAGGTCTTCGACCACAGGGTTGGCCAACACGATCTGATTGGCATTTCCCATGGTGTGTATTGCAAGCAACAAAGGTGGCCTAATGAGTGCAGAGTTTGATTTCTTTGGCAACCAACAAGTTTCAAAACTATTTGATCTTGTTTTAGAACTTGGGATGGATCTACACGTCACAACTACTCGCCTTAGGGCTTTAGAGATGTTGTTAGTTCGAAGCGGTGAGTTAAAGCCTGATCAACTCGATGGTTTCATTCCAACTGAAGTTGAAAAGCAGATCTTGGATACAAAGCGAGATGAGTTCATGGCCAGATTAATGCGCATCATCACCGAGTCTGGTCCATCTGAGCACCCACTTCGCGAGCAATGGGATGCTGCGATCGCACAACGCAACTTAAACAAGTAACTTAGTTGTAATTTAAAGCCAAAAGGGCCGGACTGTTAAGTCCGGCCCTTTTGGTTATCTCTTTTAGACTTTGATTACTTAATCAGTGCAATCTGAGCCTTTGCCTTTGTATACAAAGGACCTGTGATCTTTGAGAAGCCAGTTTCTGGGTACTTAACTGGGCATTCATCAAGTAGATATGTAAACCATGCAGCAACATCCTTCTGCTTTTCTGCATTCTTCTTTGA
>WLEB01000039.1 GCA_009704505.1 Actinomycetota bacterium
AATGGAATTGATTTGGCTATCCAGCTGCGAAGAATGCAACCTGAGATCGGCATTGTTCTTCTCACTGCATTTCTAAATCCAGCTGAGTTGGACGCAAAACTTTCTCAACTTCCACCTGGTAGTCGTTACTTGTTAAAGCACAGCGTAAGCAATATCAAGGTTTTGGTCGATGAGATTGCTGAAAGCGCTAAATACTCAGCTTAAATCTGAGGTTAGCCAGAACAGTCAACTACTAACTATTTTTTGATTGAAGGATTGCTTTTTGAAAATCATTCACTCGGTTTGTGATCTCACTTACGCCCCCAGATGTAAGCGGTCCACCTAATCCAAATCCAGAAATTCCGGCCTTTACCCAACCGTCTACATCTGCCAAAGCGATTCCGCCAGTTGCCATCCATGTGTTTCCAGGAAAAGGATCACGGACTGACTTTAGAAAGCCAATTCCAAGGCTTGATGCTGGGAAGAATTTAAGGATGTCTGCCCCAAAAGAAAGCGCATCTGCAATCTCAGTTGGAGTTGCAACCCCTGGTACCGAGATCAAACCCGCACTCTTTGTAGCTTTAATTACCTCTTCGGATGTGTGCGGTGAGATCACAATCTTTGCACCGGCTTTTTTACCATTTTCAACATCCTGCTTGCTCATGGCTGTGCCCAGTGCAATCTGAACATTTTTTATGCCGGAGAACTCTTCGATTAAATCAAAAGCTCCGGGAGTAGTTGTGGTGAATTCGATCAAATCAACACCGGCATCAACAAATGCCTGTGCAAACTCTCGGCCCTCATTAGTTGATTTACTTCGAATAATTGCAATCAAGCCTGATGAGAAATCAACGCCATTGATGCTTTCTTTGCTCATCAGTGGCCTCGTGACTTCTCTGAACTTTGCACATCTAATGTTAACGTCCTGGCAGGATTATCTATAAAAACCTTATCTAACTGCCCTTGTGTCAAACCTAATTCAATTAACTTCTTGCTCCACCCGCTATATAACCAGGCCAAACCTGGAGAGCCACCAAGTGAGTTCCATAAGCTTCGTCGAGCGCCATCTGTGCCCAACATAATCTGATCAATAAAACCGGCATCAATCATGGCCTTCATTAGCAACGCACTCGGTGGTGCATCCTGATCGCTTTGTCGAAGAGATTGATCATATTCAACATTGATACCGCTAGCAAGAATCTCTTTGTGATACCCAATGTCATTTTCTTTATCTGTATGGGACAAAGTTACTTTGTGAACTGGAATATGCAATGTATTAAACAGATCAATCTGCTCTAGTGCACCTGTTCCGTGCTCGCAGTGAGAGATAATTGGCGCACCGGTTATCTGGTGAGCAATAGCAACAGCTTCAAATAATCTTTTGTCACGATCCTTAATTACGTGGCCAGATGTAACAACTTTTAATTGTCCAGCTTTAAACTCTGTGCCCTCCATGCCAACCTGAATATCTTTGATGAAGACCTGTGCAAGATCTTCTGCATCCATGGTTTCAAGCTCATCTGTTGGTAGGTAATAGCGATCAGTGTGTAATCCGGCTGTGGCAACAATATTGACACCAGTTGCTTTAGAAATTGCAGCAAGCTTTAGCGCAGATCGTCCTGATCCTGTTGGCATGCAATCGACCAAAGTTTGCACACCAGCTCTTCTACACAAATTTACTTCCTCAATTGCCTCAGCCTCTGATGGAAGGTGAATATGGGGAAAATCTCTAGAAACAATTGGAGAATCAATGATCAGGTGTTCGTGCATATAGGTAACACCTAATTGGTTGGCTGGAATATCTCCTAAAACCGTTCTAACGAGATTTGGCATCTAAATCTCCAAAACAGCGCCGGTTTTAACTAGCTCTTCACGTATTTTTGAAAATTTGATTGATCTGACTTCTTCTTTGCTCTTGATTGCAACTGATGCAGAAACCCCTGCAGCCACACCCATTGCCATGCATTGGGCCATAGATCTAATACTGGCATGGGCATCATGTGTTGCTGAAAAGCAGCGTCCAATAACCATAGTATTAATTGAATCCTTAACGATCAGTGATCGAAGTGGAATTCCCACTGCAGAACCTTCTGGCAGGTAAACCCAATTAGTGCCATCTCCGCTGTGATGATCTTCAATGGGAGCACCGCATAACGCCACTTGATCATCAAACTGTCGCGCCTTTAAAACATCATCTTTTTCTACTCGATAATCGCCATAAACTCGTCGAGTTTCTCTAACGCCAATTAAGGTTGAAAAGCCATACAGAGATGAGTTCTCATAGCCCGGCACCTTGTCGACTAAAAAGCGAGCGTATTCAGTTGCCTGTGCTCGCCCAGCTATTTCTGACTCAGTCAAGAAGAATGGATCATCTAGGACTGATTCCAACTCGCCTTTTGCATTTTTGCGCACCGAATCTAAACGCGTCATTACGGTTGCAGTTGTGTTTGCTACCGGTGTTATGTGATCAGATCCCTCGCGTCTTGGCAGCGCGTAACCGGCTTCGGTCGCCTCCTGCATTAATTCATGTAATCTATTTTTATCGATTTTCTTTCGCTCTGCGGCATTGACGTTCACCATTTTAAAAGTGGTTGTTAATGTCTGGGCCGGTGCGATATCTCCAGCTTTTTCATAACCAAAACCTGCAAAATGTGAAAGGTCAGCATCTCCTGTTGCATCGATAAAGAAATCTGCTGTGACTTTGCAACTGCCGGCGCGGGTTGCTAAAACCAACTCTCTTACCTGACCATCTTTGACAGTAACTTCTTGCAAAAGTGCGTGAAGGAGAATTTTGGCACCTGATTTTTGAAGAAGTGATTCCCACACAACCTTTAAATGCTCCGGGTTATAGGTAACTCCCGTGCCGGCGCCATAGGTATTTGGCCGCTCGATCATTGATCCATAGCCAGATAGTCCGGATACGACATCATCAGGAATTCCACCAACTATTTTTTTGGCGTTTTCACCGGGGGTGTAAAACCCATAAAAAGTATCAAGGACTGCCGTGCTTGTTCCGCCGGCAAAAGGCAGACGATCTATAACAAGGACGTTAGATCCCGTGCGGGCGGCGGCAATTGCTGCAGTTGCACCAGCAGAGCCGGCACCCATGACAATGACATCAAAATGGCCAAGCTGGCGAAAAGTCATCCCTTACCTCCCTTTTTTTATAATAACACATATGTCTATACTTATCGTTAGACCTAACCCTCAGGAGGAATCGTGCAATCACGACGGATAACAATGCTTGGTACTGGCTTAATCGCAGATTTTTACACAATGACACTTCATGGCCAGCGAAATCGAGATTTTGTTTCAGTTGTTTATTCAAGATCACAAGAACGCGGTGATGCTTTTGCAAAGCGTTGGAACATTGCAAATGTCACAACAAGTCTTGAAGAAGCGATCAACCATCCTGATACTGATGTAGTAATTGTTGCTCTTCCAAACCATATGCACGAAGAGGCAATTACATTGGCTGCAAAAGCCGGCAAGGCGATTTTGTGTACAAAGCCATTGGCAAGAAATGCTGAGGAAGCAAAAAGAATTTTGGATACGGTAGAAAAAGCTGGAGTATTCGCTGGCTATCTAGAAGATCTTTGCTACACGCCAAAGACATTAAAAGCTGTTAAAAGCGTTCAAAGTGGCGCCGTTGGCGATGTTTTATGGGTTCGCTCACGCGAGACTCACCCTGGCCCACACAGTGCCTGGTTCTGGGATGACAAGCAAGCAGGCGGAGGTTGCATCATTGACTTAGGTTGCCACTGCATCGAAATCATTCGTAACTTTGTTGGTAAAGGCAATCGCCCAGTTGAGGTTTTGTGTTGGAAAGACACATTGGTACATCCAATTAACGCAGAAGACAACGCTATTGCCCTCATTAAGTTTGAATCTGGCGCAATAGGTCAGTTTGAAGTCTCATGGACCTTCCGCGGCGGAATGGACCTTCGTGATGAAGTTGCCGGAACACATGGAACGATTTGGATGAACCACTTTTTACGTACTGGTTTTGAAATGTTTACAGCTGCAGAGGGCAACTCTTACATCGCAGAAAAATCTGAATCTTCAACTGGTTGGCTATTTCCTGTCGGCGATGAAGTTGCAGAGCTTGGCTACGTTGACATGTTTACCGACATGTTTAATGCAATGGAATCAAACACAAACCCAATGGAAACCTTCTACGACGGTTATGTTGTAAATGCAATCATGGATGCGTGCTTTAAGTCTGTTGAAAAACATGGATGGGTGCCTGTAGATCTAGATTGGAGAGGCGGAACTACTCCTCGAATCTCTAACACCCCTGCAATGTTTGAGGGTCATGTCATCATCAAGCAAGAAACTCTGCCTGATGGTCGTGTGAAGTTGATCCTTAAGGATCCAAAGACAAATGAGTTTAGCGATCGCGTAGTCGCAACCGTTAATACTTGATTTTTAGTCTTTTTGGATTTACAAGGTCATTGGAAGCAATGCGGCAATTTGATTGCGAGCAATCAAGAACCCTTGCTTAACTAAATCATCTGTTCCTTCGAATCTGCGGTCTTCATGTTCAATGCAAAGAACTCCGTCATAACCGACCTGTGACAGCGTTGCCACAAAGTTAGCCCAGTTAATCTCTCCATAGCCAGGCAAACGTGGACGCTGCCATCCAATTCCACCGGACATAATTCCATTGTTGTAGAGACCTTCGCGATCGATCTCCATGTCTTTAACATGTGTGTGATAAATACGTGAACCAAATTCACGAATCACGCGCTCAATATCAATCATCTGCCATAGCAAGTGCGATGGATCCAAGTTCAGTCCAACTGTTGGGCCGAACTTATCAAACATCTCACGCCAAATTCTTGGTGAATAGGCAACATTGTGACCACTTGGCCACTCATCTTTACTAAAGATCATTGGGCAGTTTTCGATAGCAATCTTTACATTGCTATCTGTTGCAACTTTCACAATCTCTGGCCAAACCTTTAGCGCCTCGGCCCAGTTCTCATCTTGAGTCTTAGATGCGTCTGCGCCAATAAACGTACTAACAACTGGCACACCCATTACACCTGCAGCACGAATTACCTTCTTTGTGTGCTCATTTACTAACTTGCGCTGCTCTGGATCTGGGTGCAAGTTATTTGGATAGTAACCAAGGGCTGACATCTCTATGTTGCGAGACTTCAACTGCCCAACTATCTCTTCACCTTCAGATTTGCTGAGATCTTCTACTTCAATGTGGGTAATACCGGCATATCTTCTATTGGCTCCGGCAGACTTTGGCCAACAGCAAACTTCTAGCATTTCGAACTTTTCAGCTGCTGCCCAATCCGCTATTTCAAGCAGAGGTACGTTTGGTAGTGGGGCAGTTAGTAGTCCTAGCTTCATTTGTTTCTCCTGTTCGGCTTTAGTGTTTGTTTAAGCAATCTTTACCCAGGCCGAATTTTTCGAGCTCTGAGCAATTGCATCTGTAATCTCTAAACTTTTAACTCCATCTGCAAAGGTTGGATAGGAGTTAGATTCAGTTCCATTGTTTATATCTTCATATACTCTTTCAAATAAACCGCGGAATGTCTCTGAGAAGCCCTCAACATGGCCCCCAGGGTAGAAGGCTGTCTTTGCTGCATTGGCAGATAACATGCCAGGATCTTTATGTAGAACTTCATTTGCTCTGCCTCTATGGCCAATCCATAACTGTTCTGGATTTTCTGAATCAAAAGCAAGAGATCCATCTGGGCCGCTTATCTCCCAGTTAATCGAGTTCTTACGGCCAGATGAAATCTGAGAAATAGAGACTGTGCCACGTGCTCCGTTGTTAAATCTTAAAAGTATTCCAGCTGCATCATCAGAGCTCATATCAACAGCCTGGCGGGCAGAGGTGGAATCGATAGTAAATGTCTGAACAGGGCCGGTTGGTTTTTGTCTAACAGAAACCAGAGTATGTAGATCTGCAAAAACTTCGGTGACTTTAAGCCCTGTAACAAAGCCGATCTGATCGATTAAATGTGATCCAATGTCAGCAACTGCCCTTAGTTGACCTGCTTTTTCTGATTCAAGGCGCCAGTTCCAATCAGTATCTAACGTTAACCAATCTTGATGGTAGTGACCCTTTATATATCGAGGAGTACCGATTAGTTTTTGGTTAATGAAATGTTTGGCTTCATGAACCATTGGATAAAAGCGAGTATTAAAACATGTGGCATGTGTCAGTCCGGTTTTCTTGGCTAGCTCTACTAGCTCTCTACCCTCTTGGGCAGAAAGTGCCAAGGGTTTTTCACAGACCACATGCTTGCCGGCATTTAGTAACTGCTTAACTTGTTCATAGTGAAGAGCATTCGGCGATGTCACATGGACAACCGTTACATCCTTGTCTTGGCATATCTGATCAAGTGATTGATATGCCAGATCTACTAAAAGTTTTTTAGCACCAATTTTTGTGCTTTCAGGATTTCCTGCAAGGACGCCCTTAACCGGCACGCCAGTTCGACGAATTGATTCCACATGCACAGTACCAATAAATCCTGTACCAATGACTGCAGCAGAATTAATTTTCATGGTTCTATGAGTTCTGAGATATCTTCGAATACGTCCAGGCAAGAACAAGAATAATTGCTCCGTAAATCATCTGCTTGACTGCCTCTGAGGAGTTAATCGTTGCCAACAGATAAGACAAAACAGTAAGTATCAGCGTTCCTAGAATCGTTCCGGTGTAGTTACCAATTCCACCCATAATCGAAGTTCCACCAATTACAACAGCTGCAACAGATGGAAGCAAGAAAGGATTTGCAAGGCTGATTGCAACAGCTCCAGATTGTCCACCGATGATTACGCCGCCGATTCCACCCAAAAGCGCGCAGATAACGTAGGTTGCCCATTGAACTTGCCAGACTTTTACTCCTGCCAAGCGAGCTGCTTGTGCGTTATCACCGATTGCATAGATCAATCGACCAAGACCTGTTTTGTTGAGTACAAATAAAAGTAGACCGCCAATTACAGCCCAAATTACTAAGGGCCACGAAAGCGGATCAAAGAGGAAGGTTGCATTACTTGCCGTCACTAAAATCTCTGGCATAGATGAGCTTCCCTTGAGGAAAGTTGTCACACCAACCGTGAAAACACCGATTAGAACGGCGTTCATACCAAGAGTCATAATCAGTGGATTCATCCCGAATAATCCAACTGCGAGTCCATTTATCGATCCCACGAGAATGCAGAAAAATGCACCCCACAGCAATGCTGTGAAAGTTCCAGATTCAGACTTAACACTGACAATAAAGGCAGCACCGGCTGCAATCATTGCAAGTGATAAATCAATTCCACCTGTGAGCATGCAAATTGTTTGACCTGCAGCTAACAAACCAAGAGGTGCGGCCAGAGCAAAAGTAACTCCGACTGCTGGAATTGAGAAAAAGTAAGGATCAATAAAACTTGTCAGTAGGAATATTCCTATGAGGATACCGAATAGTGCCCAAATAGATTTGGAAACCTTTACTGTCGCAAAGTTTTTCAGTGTGCTCATCTATGTTTTTCCCGTTCGTTTGCGCAGTAACCCACCAACTAGAACTACAAAAATTGTTAAGGCGCCAGTGATGATCTGTGAATATGCAGGATCAATTCCGTAAGCAAGCAAAATATTTGGAATAAAGTACAAAATCAGCGCAGCCATTGCAGGTCCTGCTAATCCACCAACACCACCTGCAAGTGAAAC
>WLEB01000004.1 GCA_009704505.1 Actinomycetota bacterium
ATCAAAAAACAGTGCAAAACACTATCTTTTCGCTATTGAAAGCATGACGAATTAAGCCACTATTGGCATTGACTTATGGCACGCTGTTGAGTTCTCAAGGTACGGATGCGCACTGGTCCCCAGGATTCCTCCTAGTTTTCAGGGCAGACCACCAAACTTAGTGCACGCACGCAGACGCGGTCAAACCGGTCTAAATGAGCTTCTAATTTGGCTAATACTCAATTACTCGAGTATCTGTGCCTACTGTCCGGCCTAAATCGTCCGTTCCCAGCAAGGAGCGTAACTATACCTTCGGGGGTTAGGGGGGTCAAATTGAGGGGGTGAGGCGAGTCCTATCTAAACCCCTATTTTGGCTAGGTGACGACGGCCTTTAATCGCTACCTAGTTCTTGTAGAAACATTGAATTATGCAAGCCGGCTAACGTTTTTCGAGATAGGTAGAAAAGGCCTAGGCACTTGGTTGTTAACTAAGCGAGTACGAAATGGCTAGAGCAATTCAACAGCCGCTAAGTCTCTTTTACCCTTCCTCAAAACTGCATATTTACCGCATAAAAAGTCAGTTTTTGAGGGTCGAAAATCTTCTCCCGAAATTTTTTCATTATTGAGATATGCACCACCCTCTTTAACGATTCGCCTTGCTGCAGACTTCGAATCAACGACCCCCGTAGCAGCAATGAGATCGACCCATGTTGGAATCTCTTGTCCGGAAGAGACAGTTGTTCGCGGAAGTTCGGATAATGCAGCAGTTAATGTTGGTAGATCCAACTGAGAAAGATCGCCTTGGCCGAACAAAGCTTTAGCTGCTTCCTCAACACGCGCTGCAACATCTGGGGAATGGACTAGGGCCGTTAATTCTCGTGCCAATTCACGGTGGGCTTCACGTAATCCAGGATTCTCATTGTGCTTAATTTCAAGACTTGCAATCTCTTCATGAGATTTAAATGAAAACACTTTGAGGAAGTTGATGACATCTTTATCATCTGTATTTAACCAGTATTGAAAAAAAGCATATGGTGATGTCATCTCAGGATCTAGCCAGACTGAGCCGCCCGCGGTTTTTCCAAACTTAGTTCCATCAGCTTTTGTCAGTAATGGGACCGTGAGTGCGTGAGCATTTCCCTGTTCAACTCGCCGAATCAGATCTAATCCGGCGACAATATTTCCCCACTGATCCGATCCTCCTAATTGGAGGGTGCAGTTGTATCTCTTATACAGTTCTAGATAATCAAAACTTTGCAAGACCTGATATGAAAACTCTGTGTAACTAATTCCACCAGCCTCTAATCGAGATGAAACCGAATCACGAGCAAGCATTTGATTGACACTAAAATGTTTGCCTATGTCGCGTAGGAATTCAATTGCACTCATCGGTTGAGTCCAATCCAGATTATTGACTACTCTGGCAGGGTTTTTTGGGGCATCAAAATCTAGAAAAGCAGAAACTTGTTTCCTGATTCTTTCAACCCATTCTGCAACAACATCAGAACTATTTAGCGTTCTTTCCTCGTTTTTACCGCTTGGGTCCCCCACCAAACCAGTCGCTCCTCCAACGAGAGCTAAAGGATTATGACCTGCCAATTGAAAGCGGCGAAGCACCAACAAGACAACGAGATTTCCAACATGCAGAGAAGGAGCAGTCGGATCAAATCCCACATACAAGGTCAAAGGGGATTTTAAAGATTCAGCCAACGCCGCTTCATCGGTGGATTGGGCTAGTAAACCCCTCCAACGAAGATCTTCGATTAAATTCACTGGTTCATCATCTCTGAAAACTTTGAGATCATGCGGGAGATTTCTTTCCGGGTTACCTCATTTTTTGCCTGTGCGCTTTGGATCTGAACCTTGACTAAGGCAGGGGCAGTCCCGCCGGCCGTAGTACGAGATTTCAACGCTCCATCTACTGACAAGACCGCCAGTACTCCTTCATCCAACTGTGGATGAATTGCAATCAACTCTCCAGCCGTTAATTCGTGCAGTTCACGAGAAGTTTTTTCACACAGTGCAACACACTTGCCAGCTGATTCATGGGCAGCGGCAAAAGGGATGTTCTTTCTTACAAGATAATCTGCAATCTCTGTCGCCAATGAAAATCCCTTAGGGGCGGCATCTGCCATTTTCTCGCGATCAAATGTGGTGGTAGCGATCATCCCCGTGACTGCAGGTAGAGTTAAAAACAAAGTGTCAAAACTATCAAAGAGAGGTTCTTTATCCTCTTGAAGATCTCGGTTATAGGCAAATGGAAGAGCCTTTAAAACTGTCAGTACTGTTACAAGGTTTCCGATATGTCTTCCAGCCTTACCGCGTGCCAACTCGGCGACATCTGGATTCTTTTTCTGAGGCATGATCGATGAACCAGTTGAATATGCATCTGCAACTTTCGCCCAAGAAAACTCAGTTGAAGCCCACAACGTCCACTCTTCACCTATTCGAGAGAGGTGATTTCCGATCATCGAGAAGATAAATAGCGCTTCACAAACATAGTCACGATCACTCACAGCGTCGATGCTATTTTCGAAAGAGCTTTGAAAACCAAGGTTCTTTGCGGTGAACTCTGGATCAAGTGGAAGCGAAGAACCAGAAAGTGCACCGGCGCCTAACGAACTAATGGAGGTACGGGACAGCCAATTCTCTATTCGATCCAAGTCACGGGCGAAAGCATGTGCGTGCTTTGCCAATTCATGGCCAAAAGAAAGTGGTTGAGCATGTTGAATATGTGTAAACCCTGGTGCCGGATCATCTACGTATTCGGCAGCTTTGGTTAATATCGCATCTTGAAGTTTTACAACTAAATCAGCAACTTGCAGCATGTGATCAATCGAAAACATCCGAAGATCTGTAGTTACTTGATCATTTCTGGAGCGTCCTGCCCTTAGTGCACCACCTGCTGAACCAATTTTTTCTGTTAAACCCCGTTCTAGAGCGCTGTGCACATCTTCATCGGTATCAATAGGAGCGAATTTTCCGTTAATTACTTCTTCGGCCAATTCATTCAGAGCTTTCAAGATTTTAGAAGCATCTTTTGAATCGATTAGTTTATTTCTTTCAAGAACTGCTAGATGCGCCTTGGACGATCGAATGTCATAGGGTGCAAGCCGCCAATCAAAGTGCACGCTTCTAGAAAGGGCAAAGACGCTGTCTTGCGGTGCTTCTGAAAATCGACCGCCCCAGAGAGCCATTACTTCCTCTTTCCTTCGGATTGGGCATACGCAAGAATTTCTTTGGCTAAGTGTGCCCCACCGGTGGCTTTCTTTGAGACTAAAATTATCGTGTCGTCTCCCGCGATAGTTCCAATAACTCCAGTTAGATTCGCGTGGTCTAGTGAACTAGCAAGGAATTGCGCCGCACCTGGTGGGGTATGAATGACGGCCAAATTAGCGCTTGAATCAACGGATAAAATCAATTTCGATGGGACAGGGACGCTTCGTGCAATCGCACTATCACTCGAATCTCTAATTTGATATGTGCTTTCTCCCTTATTGTTGCGTGATCGAACGGCTCCTATTTCTTCGAGATCACGACTTGCAGTCGCCTGCGTCACCTCATAACCACTCTTTTTTAGTAACACAACAAGGTCATGTTGTGAATGTACTTTTCCGCTTTCAATCAATGAAATCGCCTTTGCTCTTCTGGCAGAGACAGAGTGTGTATTAATTGCCATGAGATAGCACCTCTCTAAAAATAGTGATGAACTTTTTGATCTGTGCGTCACTAACGATCAAAGCGGGTGCTATTCGAATAGTCGTAGGGTTAGCTGCATTTACTAACACACCTCGATCAAGTAGTTTTTGGGTGATCTCTTGTGCGGTAGCGCTGCCCAGTTCGATACCGATCAGAAGCCCAGCACCGCGCACTTGTTGAACCCCTTCAATCATTGCGAGCTCCTGGATCAAAAAGCGACCTTGCTTTTGAACTTTCTTGAGTATCTTTTTGCTTTCAATCGTCTTTATCGCTGCAAGGGCTGCAGCTGTTGTGATTGGATTTCCACCAAATGTTGATCCGTGCTCACCTGGCTGAAATAGATCCGCAGCCTTACCCAATGCAATCATCGCTCCAAGTGGTAAGCCGCCACCTAAACCTTTAGCAACTGTAATGACATCGGGAGTAATTCCAGAGTACTCATAACCGAACCAAGAACCGGTTCTTCCCATACCAGTTTGCACTGCATCAATTACTAGAAGACAACCCGATTTGTCGCATAATTGACGCAACTGCTGCAAATAATCATCTGGTGGAACTATGACCCCAGCCTCCCCCATGATCGGCTCAACAATCACCATTGCAGTCTTTTTTGAAATGCATCGTCGCATAGCTTCTATATCGCCAAAGGGGACATGCTTTACATTTTTTAACAACGGTAAGAATGGTTCGCGTTTTGATGGTTGACCAGTTAATGAAAGCGCTCCCATAGTCCGACCATGAAAAGAACCTTGTGTCGCAACGATATGGCTGCGTCCGGTCTTACGTGAAAGCTTTATTGCTGCTTCATTTGCTTCAGCCCCAGACTGACAAAAGAAAACTTTCGCGCCCTTAGTTCCTGTACATGCTCCTAATTTTTCAGCCAAAGCGACGGCGTTAGGATGTGAATACAAATTACTAACGTGACTAAGAGTTCTTACTTGCTTAGAAACTGCGCTCACAATACTTGGATGAGCATGTCCCAAAATATTTGTTGCTATTCCCCCAAGAAAATCAAGATATCTTTTGCCTTCACTATCTTGAACAATTAAACCCTTGCCTTTTACAAGTGTTATTGAAGGCGTTCCATAGTTATTTTGGATGGTTTTGGTCCATCGAATTCCATATTGTTTGTTTCTCATGCTGTGACCAATGTTCCGCCAAGGCCTGCTAATGCGTTGGCCAGAGATTTAGGATCAGTTCCATCAATTATTCGCACAGCTTTAACTCCATAGGTCAATGCGTCCAAGGTTGCTTGAACTTTGGGTGACATTCCATCACTAAATGTCTCTTTAATTGAATTTAGCTCAACTGCAGTGATGGTTTCGATAAGTGATGATTCATCTGGCCAGTTGCGATAAATACCTGAAACGTCAGTCATTATTATCAGCACCGATGCATTCAAACCAGAGGCGATAGCGGCGGCGGCTGAGTCAGCATTAACATTTAATCCAGATTCACCATCTTCTGAAGCCGAGATTGGAGCGATAATTGGCGTGATCTGTTCATTGAGTAGTTGCAAAACTTGTGACGGATCCACGTGCGTGACTTTGCCCACGAAACCTATGTCCTGTATTTTTCCATCAACTAGGACTTCAATCTTTTCTGCAAAAATAGTCGGCAACGAGCGGGCTGAAATGGAATGGGCGTTAACACCAGCGTTTTGAAGTGAAAGTGCCAGCGCGGGACCAACTTCATTTACTAAGACATTTTCTACGATATCAAAAACTTGTTGTGATGTAACTCGTAATCCCGCAACCCATTGACTAGAAATGCCTGCCTTGTTTAGTGCGTCATTTATTTGAGGGCCACCACCATGAACAATGACAATCTTTAACCCGTTTTTAAGAGCTTCTGAAATGGCCCGAGCAAAATCACCGTTCTGATCTCGCATAGCATTTCCGCCATATTTAACAACAATCATGTTGAATACGCAGAGTTCTCGTGGACATAAGCGTGCGTTAAATCATTTGTCAGAACCGTAGCCATTGATGAACCGAACTTCATATCAATATCGATCGTTACTAAACGCTCTGAGAAATCGACAAGAGATTTGTCCTGATCTGGCGCACTATCGGTGCAAACTTGTATGCCATTGAGGCGCACATCAATAGTTAATGGGTCCATCCCAGCCGATGCTGTACCAACAGCCGCTAGAACCCTGCCCCAATTGGGATCTCCACCGAAAATTGCAGCTTTGAGAAGATTGTTTCGTGCGCATGCACGAGCAATCTCAACAGCATCATTTTCTGAATGAGCGTTTATAACATTGATCTCTACCGTTTTTGATGAACCTTCTGCATCTGCGATCAATTGAGCAACTAAATCTGTACAAATTGTCGTCAGATATTGCGCCAATTGCTGATCAGAAAGTGAAATTCCACCCGCTCCAGATGACATGAAAACAACAGTGTCATTTGTCGAGGTGCAACCATCAGAATCCATGCGATTAAAGGTTCGATCTATTACTTGCTTAAAGATACTTTCTGCATTTTCTGATACAACCGCATCTGTCATTACTACACACAGCATTGTTGCCAAGGCCGGTGCAAGCATGCCGGCGCCTTTTGCAATCCCCGAGAAAGTGAAACCGTCACCGGCTACATTAGATATCTTGGCAACAGAGTCTGTCGTCATAATTGCTTGGGCGCTATGAGCTAAACCATCATTGTTCATCATCAATGAGATTTGCGATATGCCATTAAGAATCTTCTTCATTGGGAGAAACTCACCAATAATTCCGGTGGAGCAGACTAGAACTTCACTCGATGACACCTGCAGAACCTTGCCTACATACTCTGCGGTTTCATGGGTATCTGCGAAACCCTGCGGACCTGTACAAGCGTTTGCGCCGCCTGAATTCAAAACTATTGCTCTGGCCATTCCTTGCGAAGCAACTTGTTTGGACCAGATGACGGGAGCTGCAACAACCTTATTTGAAGTAAAGACTGCTGCACAAAAAAATTGTGGACCCAGATTTTGGATAATTGTCAGATCTAAGGATCCGTTGCTTTTTAGGCCGGCCGCAGCTGACCCGGAAATAAATCCTTGAGGAAGTTTCACGCGCCTATCCCATCATGAAGCAACCCCGTTGTTTCATCGATTCCCACAATGATATTTGCGTTTTGAATCGCCTGACCTGCCGCTCCCTTACCAAGGTTGTCTATTGCAACTGAAACAACTAAACGATTTGTATTTTCATCGATTGCAACCTGCATCATTGCTTTGTTGGTTCCTGTCACTGAACTTGTCTTTGGGAGCTGTCCAAATGGAAGAACAGAAACAAAAGGTGCAAGCGCGTAGTAAGTTGTAAAGGCCTGATGCAGTTTTTCGACAGAGATCTGCTTGGTTAATTTGGCAGTTACTGTTGCAAGTATTCCACGGGGCATTGGCGCCAGAATTGGCGTGAAGGATACTTTCGCTTTTTCCTTACCAATAGAAGTAATCGCTTGTTCGATCTCTGGAATGTGTTGATGAACACCACCAAATTTATAGGAGGTTAAAGAACCCATAACCTCACTTGCAATGAGATTGATTTTTGCATTTCTACCGGCTCCAGTTGTTCCGGATGCGGCAACTACAACAATGTCAGTTGAATCTATAAGTCCGATTGCTGGTGCTAACCCAAGAGAAATCGAGGTTGCATAGCATCCGGGGTTAGCTACTCTGGTTTGATTAGAAATTGCCTCTTTGTGAGATGTTGATAACTCTGGTAATCCATAGACCCAGGTGCCCGCATGCGCTCCCCCGTAGTATTTTTCCCAAGCTGATTTATCGCTTAATCTAAAGTCAGCTCCAAGATCAATGATTTTTACCCAGGATGGAATCTTTTCAACTATTGCTGCCGATTCACCATGAGGTAGTGCAAGAAAAACCAAGTCTAGATCTTTAAAATCCACATCTTCATTTTTTACAAAGCGTGCGTGCCCATAGTTTTGTAGTTGCGGATGAACCGAACTGATCTGCTCTCCGGCGTTGGTGTGGGCGCTGACCACCTTCACATCAAAAAGAGGATGGAGAGAGAGCAACCGCAAAAGCTCTCCCCCGGCATACCCGCTTCCACCAATAACGCCAATATTCATAGCTCATATGATAAAGCAGAGCTGATAATTATGCAATTTTATGCATAATTATGCGGTACGAAGGATCGCCCCACAGGCCTTAGAGGCCATAAGGGTTGCACTCTCACGCATTGCACTAATTTCCTCACCTGTAAGAGTTCGGGTTGGATCTCGAAAAACTAAGGTAAAAGCCAAGGAGATTTTGCCACCGCCTATTTTGTCGTAGCGATCAAAAAGTGTTATCGACTCCAATAAAGGCCCAGCCCCTTTTCGCAACGCTTCTTCAACATCTTTGGCGTTTACGCCTTCATCGACTATGAGCGCTACGTCTTGTAACGCAGCCGGCATCGTCCCAACAGTGTTTGGTCGAACCAGTTGCGAAGGTGGCAACGCATTTAAAGCTACGGCAAAAGCAGCGCTTCGTTCCGGTAAGCCATACGCTGCAATTATTCGGGGATGCAGTTCACCTGCGTGGGCAACGGCCTTACCATCCACAAGAATTTCTGCACAACGCCCAGGATGCCAAGGCGCAAAATCTGATCTCGCAACGCTCCATTGCAAATTGCAGAGGTCGAGAATCTCTTCAACATAAGAGATGGCATCTTGCCAACCAAAACTGCGAGCTTTGCCTTGCCAATCTTCATTTTCAATTTTCCCGACAAGCAACCCGGCCACATGGAAGCCCTGAGTTGGAATAGAAGCAAATATTGCTTCTATATCCTTTGGAGAGGGACGCTTTCCCAATTGGGGGGAAATAGTTGGCTTTAACACCTGTGAGCCGCGAAATATTGAGCCCATCTCAAATATGGCAAAATCTTTTGCGCCCCTGCTGATGTTTCTAGAAGCAACTTCGATTAACCCTGGAACTAAGTGGACGCGCATGAGCGGTAGTTCATCTGACATTGGGTTTGCTAATTTGTAGGTTGCTGCACGCTCACCGACAAAACCCATCGAATCTATTGTTGCTTGATTCGTAAAGGGAAACGTTTGAACCTCAGCGAAGCCCTGATTAGCAAGATATAGAGAGATACTTCTACGTCTTTTTTGAGAAGGTGTAAGAGTGGCATGAAGCGGACGCGGTGGAAGGACTGAAGGGATTTTGTCGTAGCCAATCATTCGCGCTACTTCTTCTGTTAGATCGGCTGGTGTATGTAAATCCAATCTCCATGACGGAGGTTGAACAGAAAAACTCTTCTCATCTACCTCACACCCCACAGTTCTAAGGTGTTGTGCAACATCTTTTGCACTTACTGCGAAGCCCAAAACCTTAGAGACATACTCTGGATCCATCGTTATTTTGTTGGGCAAGGTGGGTTTACCATCAATAACAGTGGCAACATGTACAGCCGAACTATTCTCAGTCAGAAGTTGAACAAATCTAGCTGAGGCATACTGCGGAAGGTAAGGATCCACTCCGCGTTCTAATCGTCGAGATGCCTCAGATGAGAGCTTATGTCTGCGTGAATTCTTGGCGATGCAAACCTGGTCAAAGACTGCGGCCTCAAGTGCTATCTCGGTCGTAGATTCGCAAATCTCAGAGTACTGACCACCCATAGTTCCGGCTATAGAAAGAGGTTGTTCGTCATCGCAAACCATCAGATCATCGGGATCTAATGTTCGCTCTTGGCCGTCCAAGGTTACAAACTTAGAAGTTTTAGAAGCTCGTTTGATGGTTAATCCACCTTTGATCTTGGATTTATCAAATGCATGAAGTGGTTGACCTAACTCGAGCATTACATAGTTTGTTATATCGACAACCAAAGAAATCGAACGCATTCCTGCCTTCTCTATTCGTCTGCGCATCCATAGCGGCGTCTGTGCTGACGGATCAAAATTACTTAAAGTGCGTAAATAGAAAACTGATGCTGTTGATTTATCATCAATCTTGGCTTTCACGCCTTTGCCTGTTTCAGGAAAAGTTAGTTCCCGTAAGCCATCAACGGGATCTTTAAAAGCCAACCCCAGTGATCCACCTACTTCTCGAGCAATGCCACGCATACTTAATGCGTACCCACGATCAGGATTTACTGCGATGTCAAAAACTACGTCATTAATCTGCAGAGCTTCGATGGCGTCAACGCCAACAGGTGCTTGGCTTTGGTCAAAAACTAGGATTCCTGCGTGATCGTCATTTAAACCTAATTCTCGTCCAGAGCAGATCATCCCATTTGAAGTCTTACCGTAAGTTTCTCGAGCTGAAATTGCGAATCCACCGGGTAGTACCGCTCCTGGTAATGCAGCAACAACAACGTCTCCAACAGCAAAATTTGTCGCACCGCAAATAACAAAGCGTTCTGACCCATCGCCGCAATCGAGTCCAACATAGCGAATCGGTTTTTTATGCTCGGTAAGTTCTTCTATTGAAAGTACCTTCGCAAATTTAAGCGGTCCGGTTAAATCTGAGCCCTGCTTGATTATCTCTTCGACTTCAAAACCCACACGAATAAGTGCCTCGGCAATTTGTTCGGGAGTAACCTGTTTCGGAATTTCAACAAATTCCTTAATCCACGATAAAGGAGCGCGCACTAGAGACCAACTCCAAACTGACGAGTAAACCTAATGTCACCTTCAACGATGTCATGCATATCGGTTATACCGTGTCTGACCATTAATGTTCTTTCTAAACCCATTCCGAATGCAAAACCAGAATAGATTTCACTATCTATTCCACATGTTGCCAAAACTTTAGGATTAACCATTCCGCAACCGCCCCATTCAATCCAGCGGTTATTGAAGAAAACATCAACTTCGGCGCTTGGCTCAGTAAATGGAAAAAAAGACGGTCTTAAGCGAGTTGTGACATCTGGGCCAAACATATGCCGTGCAAAGTTATCGAGAGTTCCCTTGAGATGAGCCATGGTTATTCCCTTATCGATAACCAAACCCTCTACCTGATGAAAGACAGGACTATGGGTTGAATCGAGTTCATCTGCCCGAAAAGTGCGTCCAGGACACACAATATAAATTGGTGGCTCCTGAGTCAGCATCGTTCTCACTTGAACAGGTGATGTGTGTGTTCTAAGAACCATCCCTGATTCAACCGGCTCGATAAAAAATGTGTCTTGCATGGTCCGAGCAGGGTGATCGGCTGGAATATTTAGTGAATCAAAATTAAGCCATCCTGATTCGAGCTCTGGTCCCTCTTCAACTGAAAATCCTTGTTCAATAAAGAAATCAGAGACTTCATTTTTTATGATCGTGATTGGGTGTAGTCCCCCGCGATGTCCGCGGTTTACCGGAAGAGTGATATCTACAACCTCTTCCAAAAGTATCTTCTGATCGCGTTGTGCTTCCAAGCTTTTTGTTGCAACCGATATGAATTCAGAAATCGAAGCCTTGGCCTCGCCGATTAACTTTCCAAAAACTACTTTGTCTTCAGCAGACATGGAGCCAAGCGCGCGAGAAGCAAGGGCTACCGGTGACTTATCCCCCGCATGAGCCGTTCGCACTAACTTCAGCGAGTTAAGATCTTTAGCTGATGCACACGCCTCTTGCGCATCTTTTACCCATGCTGATATCTCTTCGGCGCGCATGAACTAATTCTATCTGTTGAGTCTTTGCTAGGTCGGGATATTCGAAGGTTTTGGGCCTACACAATCACCCTGAGTGTGGCCCTGAAGTAGATTTACTTGGGTGATAACAAAGATAAGTGATACATCACTATCGTTGCCGCAGCCGATAAGTTAAGACTTTCTGCATCTCCCGGCATGGGAATGTTTACGATCTCAACCCCATTCATTGATTCTATGGATGAAAGCCCGCGGGCTTCATTTCCAAATATGGCGACTACATCTCCACTTGGTTCAAACTCACTCAAAGGTTTTTCACCTTCTGCACCAAGAGATATGGCTTGTAAACCTAATTTCAAAACATCTGCAAGCCCCACCGATTGAAATACAGGAATATGCCATAGCGAACCAGCAGTGCTTCGAACTACCTTTGGTGAAAACATATCTACACTGCCCGGAGAGGTGATCACACCATCCATCCCAAAAGCGTCAGCTGACCTCAGAATTGTTCCCGCATTTCCAGGGTCTTGAATTTCTGAGAGGTATATGTAGCGACGATTTCCATTGAGTTTGATCGAGGAAAGTTCACTTTTTGTTATAGAGCAAATCGCAAGAACTCCTTGAGGAGTAATCGTCTCACACATTTCCTTCATGACTTCATCGCTCACGTCGATGATATTTGTTGCATTATTTAAGTGAAGATCCTTAACTTGCTCTAGTTTGGAACGCCCATTGCTCGTTAAAAATAATGTTTCAATTAATGGACCTTTGAAACCACTCTTGTTATCTGAGGTCGACAACGCCTCTTTTGCACATTGCAACCCTTCAGCAACAAACAGACCAGAGTTTTTTCGCTCTTTTACACCGCGAGAACTAATAAGAGCCTTAACTCGCGCGATATGCGGCGAGTTAAGGCTCTCTATCATTAGAAGATTTTATGCTGATGCAAGGCTCTTGCGAGCTACATCAACAAGTGTCTTAAAAGTAGCTGGATCATTAGTTGCAAGTTCTGAAAGAACGCGACGATCTACCTCTACACCGGATGCTTTAAGACCTTGGATGAAACGGTTATAGGTAAGGCCATGTTCGCGGCAACCTGCATTAATTCTCTGGATCCATAAGCGACGAAAATCGCCCTTTTTATCTTTACGGTCATTAAAGGCATAAACCATAGAGTGCGTAACTTGTTCTTTCGCCTTTGTGAAAAGACGAGAACGTTGACCGCGATAACCGCTGGCACGTTCTAAAGTTGTACGACGCTTCTTAGCTGCGTGAACACCACGTTTTACTCTCATCTAACTGACCCCTTACTTCAAACCAAGCATGCGCTTGGCTGTTACTGCGACGGTTGGTTTAGCGGCTGACTCTGTTGAAAGGCGACGAGTCACGCGTGAAGACTTGCGCTCAAGTAAGTGGCGCTTTCCTGCACGTTCATGCATGATCTTTCCAGAACCTGTAACGCGGAAGGTTTTTTTCGCTCCGCTATGTGTTTTCATCTTTGGCATCTTCTAAGCTCCATCCATTGTCTGCACAGCTGCATCAGCTTTTGCTTTACGCGCTGCTTTTGCCTCTGCAACTGCTTCTGTCTTCTTCTTCGTTGGTCCCAGAACCATTGTCATGTTTCGTCCCTCTTGCTTTGGAGCAAATTCGACAAAACCAACAGCTGCTGTGTCTTCTGCAAGACGTTGTAGCAACTTGTAACCCAATTCAGGTCGCGTTTGTTCGCGTCCTCGAAACTTCATAGTCACCTTGACTTTGTCTCCACCTTTTAGGAACTTCTCCACTTGAGTGCGTTTGGTCTCATAATCATGATTTTCAATCTTTGGCGTTAATCGCACTTCCTTCACCACAATGTGGGTCTGGTTTTGGCGCGCTTCCCGTGCTTTTTGAGCTACTTCGTACTTGTATTTTCCGAAGTCCATGATCTTACAAACTGGTGGATTGGCTTCAGGTGCGATCTCGACTAAGTCAAGACCTACTTCATCGGCCATCTTCAAGGCTGTATCGATATCGACTACTCCAACTTGCTCACCGGTATAACCGATCAAACGAATTTGAGGCGTGCGAATTCGATCATTAATGCGAGGTTCGGTGGTGACTTTAGGCTCCTTCGGTTCGTTAACGCTTTGGTGTAACAGCGCTGCAAAAAGAAAACCGCAAGGGCAAGAGAAAAATCTCTTATCCGACAAACCAGCTCGCACTAGTGGCGATGAAGGTGGGAGCGGTAACTCCTCTTGCAGTGGTTGTTACTCCACTGGTCTGGGTCAAAGGCTACCCGCTTGCTCGCAAAAGGGGAAATTTAGGCGGAATCCCCATGACTTTACATGCGGTCCTCAACAGGAAATCACACCTGCCCGCCACTACCCTTATGGAATGGGCAAAGAGAGAAAAGTTTTTGAGATCACCACGGCCCCTGCTGCCCTAACTCGCGATCAAGCTGGTCGCCAAAAACGCTACTTCATTTCAATGATGATTCGAACCGCATGTTTCATCCTTGCTGTTGTATTGCCGAGCCCATATCGGTGGTTTGCACTTTTAGGAGCCGTAACACTTCCATATTTTGCTGTCGTGATCGCCAACGCTGGACGCGAAACGATCTCCACCCGAGAAGATGTAATAAAAGATAAGCCCCTGGCACTTGATTAATGGGATCTGATTTTTGGAACACAATTCATGTCTGGTGAAATTAAGGATGATTTAAACACCAAAGAATCTTGGGCATTCTTTAAATCTGTAATCGCTCTTCTCTTAATTGGTCTGTGTCTTTGGGGTGGGCAATGGCAGTATCAACGCGGAGTTGATCGTCACGAGAGAAATACGATTGTTAAAGAGAGAATTACCAAACCAGCTGTATCTCTGGATGAAATTTTCGATCTTTCCAGTGATCCGCAATCATTTGAATGGCGATTAGTGCGCTCAACTGGAGAATTTGATCAGAGCAAACAAATTCTTCTGCGAAATCGCTACTACGAAGGTAAATATGGATTCCAAGTCTTAACTCTTTTTCGCACATCTTCTGGCGATAAATTCTGGGTTGACAGAGGATGGGTTCAAGCTGGCGCAACTGCGTTAACAAAGCCCACGATAGTTCCACTTCCCTCAGGACAAGTAGATATAGAAGGGCGCATACGCCTTGATTCCTCTCTACCTCGAGGAGCTTTCTTTGCGATCAGTTCTGGTAATCAAGAGATCATCAGTAAGTTAAATGCTCAAAGCAGACTTGAAACTGAAAACTACTACATAGATTTAATCTCAGGTTCGATCCCTCAATTAACTCCTGCGGCTCCGGCGCAATTACCTGAGTTAAGTGATGGTCCACATATGGCATACGCACTGCAGTGGGTGTTCTTCGCTGGTTTGGCTGGTTACGGTCGAATATTAATTCGTCGTACCCGATAAATCCTGGCGGTTATAAAGTTCTGAATAAAGACCACCTCGTTCGATCAGCTCAATATGGTTGCCTCGTTCAACAATAGATCCTTTTTCTAGAACCAATATTTGATCAGCTTCACGTACCGTACTTAAACGGTGAGCAATCACAATACTGGTTCTACCCTTGAGTGCATTCGCCAGTGCATCGTGTACCAGCTGTTCATTCTCTGAATCTAAATGAGCTGTAGCTTCATCAAGAATTACTATCGATGGGGATTTTAAGAGAAGTCGCGCAATAGCTAAGCGTTGTTTTTCACCACCTGATAAACGGTGACCGCGTTCGCCCACCATAGTATCTAGCCCATTTGGAAGCGAACTAATGAGATCCCAAATTTGTGCAGCCTCGCAAGCGATTCGCATCTCCTGTTCTGTTGCATCCTCTTTTGCATACCTAAGGTTTTCAAAGATACTTTCATGAAAAAGATGTGCATCCTGCATGACAACACCAAAGCTTTGTCGCAGTGATTCCAAAGTGATATCGCGGATATCGACACCATCAATTTCGATAGAGCCTTCGGTAACATCATAAAGTCTGGGCAATAGCGCACTAATTGTCGTTTTACCTGCACCAGATGGACCGACCAATGCCGTAGTTGTGCACGGTTCTACGACGAAGGAAAGCCCATGTAGTACCTGTCCAGATGGGACGGTTTCATCCTTGGCCGCAGATTCAAGTGATGCCAACGAAATCTCGTGTGCATTTGGATAAGAGAAATCAACATTCTTAAACTCTATTTTCCCTAGAGTGGCTTTGAAAGTTTTTGCACCTTCCTTGTCTTTAACCATCGGCTCTAAATCAAGAACTTCAAATACGCGTTCGAAAGACACAAGTGACGTCATTATGTCTATTCTGACGTTAGATAACGCTGTTAATGGTCCATAGAGCCGGGCCAACAAAGCAGTAATGGCAAGCAGAGTTCCAACGGTTAACTCTCCGCTAATTGCCAGATGTCCCCCAATGCCATAGGCAAAGGCCGTGGCAATTGCTGCAACACTTGTTAAGGCAATAAAGAAAAGGCGATTAAGCATGGCCATCTTTATTCCAATATCTGCGACTCGGCGTGCTCTGGTCGCGAAAGCAACGTGCTCACGTTCCTGTTTGCCGTATAGAGAAACCAGCATGGCGCCAGAAACATTAAATCTTTCTGTCATCACGCTAGACATTTGCGAATTCAGGTTAAAGGACTCGCGCGTGAGGGCTTGAAGGCGTCGGCCCACCCATTTAGTTGGATAAAGAAATAATGGCAATATCAGTAGCGAAAACAGTGTGATCTGCCAAGAGAGAATTAACATTGTTATACCGACCAAGAAAAGGCTTACGAAATTACTTACCAGGCCAGAAAGTGTTGAAGTAAAAGCCTGTTGGGCTCCGATAACATCAGAGTTGATTCGAGAGATCAGGGCTCCCGTTTGAGTTCGAGTGAAAAAGGCAATTGATTGTTTTTGAACATGGGAAAAGACCAAAGATCGCAAATCATAGATTAAGCCTTCTCCAATTCTTGAGGAGAAATACCTCCCAAGAATGTTAAAGGCAGCATCGGCCAGAGCGATAACACCAACAAAAAGTGCAAGCTGAGTTACTACAGCGCCATTGCCCGGGATGACACCATCATCTATTAGTTTCTTCAGCAAAAGAGGCGTTGCAACTATCAATGCAGCATCGATGACTACTGTTACTAAATAAATGTAAATGCTGAATTGATAAGGTTTGCCAAATGACAGTATTCGCTTTACTGTCCCCGGCTTTAATTTCTGTTCCTTGATTGAAGGATCCGCCGTCATGGAGCGATAGTTAAGCCATGCGCCATGCATTGACATCTTTTATACCGTAAAACCAAGAGCGCGAAGCTGATCTCTTCCGTCGTCACTTATCTTGTCCGGACCCCAAGGTGGCATCCATACCCAATTGATTTTTACGTCACTAGTCATTCCTGCAAGGGCTGCACGTGTCTGATCTTCAATCACATCTTGTAATGGGCAGGCCGCAGAAGTTAAAGTCATGTTTAGGATTGCAATGTTTGCTTCATCGACCATAACATCGTAAATAAGCCCCAGATCCACAACATTAATCCCAAGTTCTGGATCAACTACATCCTTCATAGCTTCGGTAACATCATCGATTGACGTTGTCATTGTGAGCCCCCTCTTTCATCGACACTGTCTTGTGATTGTTTAATTCTATCTGCTGCATCTCTATAGGCCATCCATCCCAGCAACGCGCACTTAATACGCGCTGGAAACTTGGAAACCCCAGCCATCGCAACGGCATCTTCAAGAACTAGAGGATCTCCCTCTTTCGTACCTTTGCTGTGCATCAGTTCTATGAACTGTTCAGTGATTGCACCCGCTTCATCCAAACTCTTATCAAGTAGTAAATCGCTGACTATGGAAACACTGGCCTGAGAAATTGAGCAACCAACTCCATCCCAAGTAATCGACTGAATCTTTGATTCGCGGACAGTTAAATTCAGCGTGATTTCATCGCCACAGCTTGGATTTATGTGGTGTACCTGCACGTCATAAGTACCTGAAAGTCCCTTGTTAAGTGGATGTTTGTAGTGATCGAGAATCACTTCCTGATAAAGAGTGTCCAGTTCCATCAGGCAAAATATTTCTGTGCATTGACGATGCCGCTCACCAAAAGATCACACTCTGCTTCTTGATTGTAAAGGTATAGGGAGGCACGCGTTGTTGCCGGTACTCCAAGTTTGCGCGTTAGTGGCCATGCACAGTGATGGCCAGTTCTAACAGCTATACCCTGGCTATCAAGATATTGACCTAAATCATGAGGATGTATTTCTCCGACAGTAAAAGAAATGCAAGATCCTCTGTTTTCAAGATCTAATGGACCAACTATTTTTAAGGTTGGTATCTCCTGCAGTTTTTCCAAAAAGTATTTTGTGAGCGCCATCTCATGGTGAAAAATATTATCCATTCCAATTTTGCTTAGAAAATCCAAAGCTGCGCCCAACCCAACGGCTTGAGCCATATTTGGAACACCAGCTTCAAATCTTTTAGGAGCAGGAGCCCAGGTCGCAGATTCCATTGTTACATTCTCAATCATGGATCCACCAAAGAGAAATGGAGGCAAATCCTCTAATTGATTGCTCCAAAGAACTCCTACTCCAGTTGGACCAACCGCTTTATGACCTGAGAAAACAAGAAAATCAACTCCTAGCTTTTTGACGTCAATAGGCATGTGTGGAACTGACTGGCATGCATCAAGTACCACAACAGCACCAACTGCATGTGCGCGGGCAACAATTTCCTCCAAAGGATTTATTGTTCCAAGAACATTAGATTGATGAGTTATTGCTACAACTTTTGTGTCTTCAGAAATCACTGCATTTATAGAATCAAGATCCAATCGACCATTTGGCAGAACTTCAAACCAAGATATTTTTGCACCAGATCGCGATGCTAACTGTTGCCAAGGGATGAGATTTGCATGGTGCTCCATCTCGGTAACGACAATTCGATCTTGAGAGGTCAAGGCAAAACGGGACCCGGATGGCGCGTTGCTCATCGAGTATGCGATCAGATTTATTGACTCTGTTGCACTTTTCGTGAAGACAATTTCTTCAGATTTGGCCCCTAAGAAATTAGCTACTTTCTCACGCGCCCCTTCATATGCATCAGTGGCCTCTTCGGCCAATTGATGCGCTCCCCGATGCACCGCAGCGTTATGTGATCTGTAGAAATTACTCTCAGCCTCTATGACTGTTTCTGGTTTTTGACTCGTCGCTCCGCTATCTAAGTAGATGAGTTTTTTGCCACCACGAACCGTTCGTTCGAAGATTGGAAAATCTCGACGAATTGCGGCAACATCAAAACTCATAAAACTAATTACTTGCTGACGTAATCGGCATAGCCGTTGGCTTCAAGTTTCTCAGCCAACTCTGGCCCACCTTGTTCCACAATGCGACCATTGGCAAAAACGTGAACAAAGTCAGGCTTTATGTATCGCAAGATTCTTGTGTAGTGAGTTATCAAAATAACTCCTAGGTTATTTGCATTTTTGGCACGATTAACACCTTCTGAAACTATGCGCAAAGCATCAACATCTAGACCAGAGTCTGTCTCGTCCAGAATTGCCATCTTGGGCTTAAGAAGTTCTAGTTGCATAATCTCATGACGCTTCTTTTCTCCACCAGAAAAGCCCTCATTGACATTTCTAGTTGCAAAAGCTGGATCCATGTTTAAAGCTTCCATGGCTGATTTAACTTCGCCAACCCATGTTCGAAGCTTTGGAGCCTCTCCGCGCAACGCAGTTGCAGCAGTGCGCAGAAAGTTCGAAACTGAAACACCGGGAACTTCTACCGGATACTGCATCGCCAAAAACAATCCGGCCTTCGCGCGTTCGTCAACACTCATTTCAAGAACGTCTGCGCCATCTAACGTAACCGTTCCACCTGTAATTGTGTACTTAGGATGTCCTGCGATTGAGTAGGCAAGAGTTGATTTACCTGAACCATTTGGACCCATGATTGCATGAGTCTCACCTGACTTGATAGTTAGATCCACTCCCTTCAGGATCTCGACCATTCCATCATCTGTGTTTACAGAGACCTGCAGGTTACGGATTTCTAGTGTGCTCATCTTTTTCTCTCTTCTCTCGTTACTAAATCTCTACCGTGACGGAGTTTCCGTCGATCTTTACAGGAAATGTTTCTAACGCGATATTTGCGGGCAAAGTCAAAGCTTGGCCAGTTCGCAGGTCAAACTCTGCACCGTGTAGCCAGCATTCGATTTTGAATCCATCAGTCTCTCCTTCGGAAAGCGACGCTTCTGAATGTGTACAAGTATCTGCAACAGCAAAGACTTCTTGGCCCACTCGTGCGACACAGATGCTCTTGCCATTTTTTTCAATGAGCACTGGTTTGCCTTCATGAATCTGGTCAAACTGTAGGTCAGACATTATGTCCCGCCTTTTCAAGCTCATTATCAATGCGATCCATGATTCGATGTTGAATCTCTTCATTACCAATTTCCGAAACAATCTCATTGAAGAAACCTCGAACAACCAGTCGTCTGGCATCTGCCATAGCGATACCGCGTGACATCAAGTAAAAGAGCTGCTCATCATCAAAGCGGCCTGTTGTGCTTGCGTGTCCTGCGCCAACAATTTCGCCTGTTTCAATTTCCAGGTTAGGTACTGAATCAGCACGTGCACCATCAGAAAGCAAGAGATTGCGGTTTAGCTCGTAGGTATCAGTACCTTCTGCAGCTGCGCGGATTAAGACATCACCGATCCACACTGTGTGAGCATCTTGACCAGCTAATGCGCCTTTATAGTTCACATTCGATTTAGCATGTGGAACTGCGTGATCAATGTGATTTCGATGTTCAAAGAATTGTCCAGCAGTTGCGAAATAAACACCCAAAAGATCAGCCGATGCACCCGGTGCCTTAAAGGCTACTGTTGGAAGAATTCGCACAACATCTCCCCCAACTGTCACTGTAATCGATTTAAAGATTGCATCCTTATCAACTATGGCATGGTGGCGAGCTGTGTAGACGGATTTAGATTCAAACTCTTGAAGAGTTACAAATTTTAGATTAGACCCCGGAGCCAAGTAAATCTCCAGATCTTCTGCCAAAACAGTATCTGTCGTGTTTTCAACGATCACAGTTGCAACTGCATGAGTTCCAAGAGAAATTCGAACACGTGAGAATTCAGCAGTATCCATCCCACCAGCTGAGCGACCCAAAAAGATCGGCTCAGTCAGCTCGGTATTTGCTGCGATAGCAAGATGTGCAACCGAACTCGCCGATCCCCTGACGCGTTCAATGATGACGTCATCGGATGCAGATAAAGGTTCTAGGTTCTCACGAATAAATGTAACTCCGGATGGCAGTGCACCTTTTGTAATCAATGACTCGCGATCTGATTGAACAGCCGTTCCATCATGTAGTCCACGCAGGCGTTTTAGAGGGGTGAAACGCCACGCCTCTTCTCTTCCCGTCGGAGTTAAGTAATTAGTAGTTAAAACAGACATTAACCTACGGCACCTTCCATCTGGAGTTCAATCAATCTATTGAGTTCTAGTGCATACTCCATTGGAAGTTCGCGCGCAATTGGTTCGATAAACCCACGAACAATCATCGCCATTGCTTCATCTTCATTTAGTCCGCGTGACATTAAGTAGAAGAGTTGATCATCACTTACTTTTGAAACAGTAGCTTCGTGACCCATAGAAACATCATCTTCACGGATGTCTACATACGGATAAGTATCAGAACGCGAAATGGTATCTACCAATAGAGCGTCGCATTTAACGGTGCTCTTTGAGTGATGTGCACCCTCTTGTACTTGAACAAGCCCTCTATAAGAAGTTCGTCCTCCACCACGTGCAACCGACTTAGAGATAACAGATGATGACGTGTACGGAGCAGCATGAACCATTTTTGCTCCTGAATCCTGATGCTGACCTTCTCCGGCAAATGCAAGTGAAAGAGTTTCACCCTTTGCATGAGGACCCATTAAAAAGATCGCTGGATACTTCATAGTGACCTTTGAGCCAATATTGCCATCGACCCATTCCATAGTTGCACCTTCAGCACATGTTGCGCGCTTTGTAACTAAGTTATAAACATTGTTTGACCAGTTTTGGATTGTTGTGTAACGAACACGAGCACCCTTTTTAACAATGATTTCAACGACGGCAGAGTGCAAAGAATCTGATTTATAGATTGGTGCTGTGCAACCCTCTACATAGTGAATGTAGGAATCTTCGTCAGCAATAATCAAAGTTCTTTCAAACTGTCCCATATTCTCAGTGTTTATACGGAAATATGCCTGCAGTGGGATGTCAACGTGAACACCCTTAGGTACGTAGATAAAGGATCCCCCTGACCACACGGATGTATTAAGGGCTGCAAATTTATTGTCTCCGACAGGAATAACGGTTCCGAAATACTCCTTGAAAAGTTCTGGGTGTTGTTTCAAAGCGGTATCTGTATCAAGGAAAATAACACCCTGAGCTTCAAGATCTTCACGAATCGAGTGATAAACCACTTCTGATTCGTACTGGGCGGCAACACCGGATACAAGTCTTTGTTTTTCTGCTTCTGGGATACCTAATCGATCATATGTATCTTTAATTTCATCTGGCAGGTCATCCCATGTTGTTGCCTGCTTTTCGGTAGAACGCACGAAATACTTGATCGTGTCAAAGAAAATTCCTGAAAGGTCTGATCCCCAGTTAGGCATAGGCTTCTTCTCAAATAGGGCAAGGCCTTTGAGTCTTAGTTCCAGCATCCAGTCCGGCTCTGACTTCTTAGCAGAGATATCGCGAACAACATCTTCGTTGATTCCACGCTTTGCATTCTCACCAATTTCACTCTTGTCTGACCAACCATATTCATAGTTGCCAAGACCTTCGAGCTCTGGATGTGCTGTAGTCATGCGCGTTCCCCGTTTCTTGATATTTTCGATTTTTTGTTAGTAGTTTGTAATTTTGGAATAAACGTTGTGCAGACACCATCACCGTGAGCAATAGTTGCTAAGCGCTGAACATGTGTCCCTAAAATCTTTGAAAGTGCCGAGGTTTCTGCCTCGCATAGTTGTGGAAACTCTGCTGCAACGTGCGCAATTGGGCAATGATGTTGAATTAACTCTTGACCCATTGCTTTGTTATCTACACTCGCCGCGTAACCTTGCTCAGTTAAAAACGATGCTAGAGCCGCTGTCTTGTTTGTGTTCTTAGCCATTGAATCTAAAGCCTTACGTTCAATGTCATCGGCACGAGACTGTGCGAATCCATCTACGAGTTGATTGCCGGATTGAGAGGACATAAATTTAAGCGCTGCTACCGCTAAATCATCATAAGAGTGTTCAAAGCGCTCCCGACCTTTGTCGGACATAACAAAGACTTTTGAAGGTCGGCCTCTTCCACGAATTGCAAGAGATCTCGGTTCCCGAGCTTCAATAAGCCCATCTGCAATTAAAAGCTCTAAGTGTCTGCGAATTCCTGTTGCAGTTAGCGCTAAGCGCTCCCCAAGAATCGCAGCAGTTGATGGGCCATTTTCCAGAATTGATCGAGCCACAAGATCGCGCGTGCGAACGTCCTCGCCAACCACCATCGAGCCTGTCATTTTCACAACACTATTGTGTCGTAATTCGACACCTCCTGCCAGTTGGAACGCGCCTACCCCCGCAGTCAATAGGCTTTACCTATGTCCCGAACTGCAGTTGTAGGCTCAAGATTTTCAGCTGCCAGGGTTTTAATCCCCGCTAGCGCAGTACTTCTGTTTTTGCAGGCCGCACTGGTCGTAACGGGTGGAGCGGTTCGCCTAACGGGTTCGGGTCTTGGGTGTCCCACGTGGCCGGAATGCACTCCGGGTTCCTATACACCGGTTCCCCATCAAGCCGAACCTGTCCTGAATGTTTGGATTGAGTTCGGAAATCGAATGCTCACCTTCGCACTTGTTTTAGCTTCACTAGTTGTAATCATTTCAGTGTTAAAAAGCGGACGAAGAGATCTGCGCTCACTAGCTATGGGTCAGTTTTTAGGAATATTCGGACAAGGAATCTTAGGCGGAATCACCGTATTAACCGATCTCAATCCAATTACTGTTGCACTCCACCTTTTGTTATCCATGGTCTTGATTGCTGGTGCATCATCTATTCATATGCGCAGGTTTGCTCCTTCAATAAGTATTGAATCATCTAGGTTAACTCGCTCGCTGGCCAAAGCACATGTATCAATTATGTTTTTGGTGATGATTTTAGGAACAGTCGTAACAGGGTCGGGTCCTCACGCAGGTGATGCTCAAGCACCACGTTTCTCATTTGACATAAGAACCGTCGCCATTTTGCATGCCGATTTTGTTATATTTCTTTTTGGACTCACTATTGCCTTCTATGTTGCTGTTGGCACTTCGCCTCAAACAAAGGTCAAATTGCGTACCTTTACTATAATTGCCTTGGCTCAGGGAGTCATTGGCTATGTTCAATACTTCTTAGGAGTGCCAGCCTTAATAGTTGGTTTTCATTTATTGGGGGCTGCGGTTCTTTGGATCAGTGCATGGAGAGTTTTTCTTTCGACCAGAATAAGAATGGAAACAAAATGAGTAAACCGGCCGGATGGACAACTCTTGATGATCGCGCCATTGCATATGCGCGCGCTTTAGCTGCAGATGCGGTCCAAAAAGTTGGAAACGGCCACCCAGGCACGGCAATGTCACTGGCTCCAGTTGCATATCTGCTTTTTCAACGTCATTTAGTCCATGATCCAAGCGACTCACATTGGTTAGGCCGCGATCGTTTCATTCTCTCTTGTGGTCACTCATCGCTTACTTTATATATTCAACTTTTCTTGAGTGGTTATGGTCTTGAAATGAAGGACCTAGAAAACTTTAGAACGTGGGGCTCATTAACCCCTGGACATCCAGAGTATGGCCACACAGCCGGTGTTGAGATGACAACTGGTCCTTTAGGTCAAGGAGTAGCAACTGCCGTTGGTATGGCTATGGCGGCAAGATACGAACGCGGTTTGTTAGATCCAGATTCACAGCAATCAAAATCGAGCTTTGATCACCGAATTTGGGTTATCTGCTCTGATGGCGACTTACAAGAAGGTGTCAGCGCAGAGGCTTCTTCTCTGGCCGGCACTCAAAGCCTGGGCTTGTTAAATGTTATTTATGACGACAATAGAATTTCAATTGAAGGTGATACACATAATGCCTTCACTGAAGATGTATCAGCTCGATACCGTGCATATGGTTGGCACGTTATAGATGTTGCTGCGCAAGCAAATGGCGATGTTGACCTGATCGCACTTGATGCAGCAATGGAAGCCGCAAAAAAAGAAGTAAATAAACCCTCATTGATACGAATGAAATCTGTCATTGCTTGGCCAGCACCTAAAGCACAAGGCACTGCTTCCTCCCATGGTTCTGCACTTGGAGTTGAAGAGATTAAGGCGACAAAAACAGTATTGGGTCTTAACCCCGAAGAAGATTTTGCGATGCCTGCAGAAGTTCTTGCACACGCACGAGAAGTAAAAAAGCGTGGCGCTGAAGTAAGAGCCACATGGGAAGAATCTTTTGCTCTTTGGGCAAAAAATCAGCCAGAGAGAGCCAAACTGCTAGAGCGATTAAGAGCCAAAGAACTTCCGAGTAACTGGGACAGCACCATTCCAGTTTTCCCAGCTGGAAAAGATATGGCAACCCGCGCAGCATCAGGCGAAGTTATTAATGCATTAGCAGAACACCTACCGGAATTCTGGGGTGGATCTTCTGATTTAGCAGGTTCCAACAACACAAGCATCAAGGGTGCTCAAAGTTTTCTACCAAGTACAAGTTCGATCGCTGGGGCTAATCCCTATGGGCGCATCATTCACTTTGGCATTAGAGAACATGCAATGGGCGCAATACTCAACGGAATAGCACTACATGGTCTATCGCGTAGTTTTGGTGGAACTTTTGCTGTCTTTAGTGATTACATGCGTCCAGCTGTCAGATTGGCGGCATTAATGAACATCGCCTCCACTTTTGTATGGACCCACGATTCCATTGGTGTCGGCGAAGATGGTCCAACTCATCAACCGATCGAACATTTCGCTGCATTGCGCGCCATCCCAGGTTTAGATGTAGTGCGACCTGGTGATGCAAATGAAGTGGCAGAGGCTTGGAAAACGATTATTACTAGAAATCGTCCTGTAGGAATTTTACTCTCTCGACAAAATTTGCCTGTACTTGACAGAACAATTTACGGTTCTGCAGCCAACGTTTCAAAGGGTGCATACGTTTTAAAGGACGCTAAAAAACCGCTGGTGATTTTGATAGCAACAGGCTCTGAACTCAGTCTTGCAGTTGAGGCAGCAGTAGCTCTTGAATCTGATGGAATAGCTGTTCGAGTTGTGAGCGCACCTTGCCTAGAGTGGTTTGACGAACAAGATAGGAGCTATAAAGAAAGCGTCTTGCCGCCAAACATTCTTAAGGTCAGCATTGAAGTTGGAATCGCCCAAGGATGGCATAAATACATCGGAGATACGGGACTAGCCATATCCCTTGAACATTACGGTGCATCGGCTGATGCAAAGCGGTTATTTAAAGAGTTTGGATTTTCAGTTGAAAGCGTTGTTGCTCAAGTAAAGAAGTTGGTCAAATAAATATGGGTCTAGCGAGTCTAGAAGAACTTCAAGGTTGCGCCACTTCATTCTGGTTAGATGATTTATCAAGGGCGAAAATCTCTGGAACTGACGCGCACTCACTTCCTTCGCGAATTGCAACCTCTGCCGTAGTAGGGGTAACCACAAATCCGAGCATTTTCAGTTCAGCTATCAGTAATGGTTCTGAATACGCACAAGACATTGAACAGATGAAGGGATCCTCTGTTGATGACGTCATTGAAAAACTCACGACCGATGATGTCCGCGCAGCTTGCGATCTTCTCTATCCGATCTATAAAACTTCAAAAGGAATAGATGGTCGAGTGAGCATTGAAGTTGATCCCCGTTTGGCTCATGACACAGATGCAACCATCGAGGCAGGCCAAAGATTGTGGAAGCTTATCGACAGAGCAAATGTAATGATAAAAGTTCCGGCAACGATTGAAGGTTTGCCTGCAATCACCGCTTTGCTAGCACAAGGAATAAGCGTCAATGTCACCTTGATTTTTTCTATTAAAAGATATGGACAGGTAATTGACGCCTTCATTAAGGGCGTGAAAGATTGTGATGATCCTTCCAAAATACATTCAGTTGCATCCTTTTTTATTAGCAGAATAGATTCTTCAATTGATGCCAAACTAAAAGAGAATGGTTCGCCAGATGCAACAAAACTGCTAGGAAAAGCGGCCATTGCAAATGCTCATCTTGCCTATCAGTTATTTGAAAACAAGTTTAATTCACCTCAATGGAGCGCACTTGCATCAAAAGGTGCTCACAAGCAGCGACCATTGTGGGCATCAACCGGGGTAAAAGATCCTTCGTATCCCGATACAGCATACGTTGTTGAATTAATAGCTCCAGATACAGTCAACACTATGCCGCAATCAACTCTGGATGCTCTTATTGATCACGGGGTTTTACGAGGTGACACAATTACCGGCAGATACCAGGATGCTGTTGAAGTTCTAAAAGGGTTATCTGCCTTGAATATTTCCCTGGATGATGTAACCGCAGAACTAGAGATAGATGGCGTCAAAAAGTTCGCACAAGCATGGAGTGAACTCCAAAACAATGTCGAGACTGCATTAAAAAGTGAGCAAAAATGATCAAAATTAGTGGTGGCTCAATATCTAAAATTGATCGTACCTGCAGTGAGTACAAAGATCTTTTGCAAGCCCACAAAAGACTTGCACAACAAGATGCCACCTTGTGGGGTCCACAAGCCGAACCTGAGGCAGCGATTAGATTAAATTGGATAGATCTTCCAAATCGATCTAGAGAACTTTTGCCTTTGTTGGACGCGTTAACAGCTAAGCATCGCGATAAGGATGTCGTCATTCTCTGTGGAATGGGTGGATCCTCATTAGCTCCAGAGGTGATTGCAGCCACCTATGAAAAACAGTTGTTTGTTATGGACTCCACCGATCCTTCCTATGTAGAACGAGCACTAAATTATGATCTTTCAAAGGTTTTAGTAATAGTAAGTTCTAAATCAGGCACAACGATTGAAACCACCAGTCAGCGCGCAATTTTTGAACAAGCATTTGTAAGTAAAAACCTTGATCCAAGGGCGCACATGGTTTTCATAACGGATCCAGGTTCAGCTCTAGATAATCAGGCCAGAGAACAGGGATTCACAGTCATTAATGCCGATCCCCATGTAGGTGGTCGCTTTAGCGCACTTAGCGCATTTGGACTTGTACCTGCTGCTGTATTAGGCATTGATGTTTCAGTTTTGCTTGACGATGCAGATGATGCGAAAGCGGCATTCCTTTCAGATCCACAATTAGTCTGCGATATTGCCTATCTAATCTCCTATGTTGGAAGACAATATATCTCCTTCACTGATGCAGAAAGTTCCATGCCAGGATTGAGTGATTGGATAGAACAATTAGTTGCAGAATCCACAGGCAAGAATAAAGTGGGAAGATTGCCAGTTGTAGTCAAATCATCTAGCAAGATCAAGGATGTTGAGATCTTTAGTGTGGCTTTTGGTGGAAGCGCAGATTTAGTTGTTTCTGCCGACTTATCGGCCCAATTTATAATCTGGGAGTGGGTAACTTCCTTAGTTTGTTATGCACTAAAGGTTGATCCATTTAATCAGCCCAACGTGACAGAAGCCAAGGATGCAACATCTTCTCTATTGTCACAATGGAAGGGAACAAAACCCTTACTGACCCCTGATAGCCTCGATGGAGAGATTGAAATTTTCGGTCAAGGAATTGATCTTAAGCAAGCGTTGAAATCACTGATTGCATCGATTCCTTCAGGTGGATACATCTCAATCATGGCTTATTTGGATCGAGCGGGAGATTCAAGAGTTGAAGAATTGCGCGAAATACTCACTCATAAGTCACAAAGGCCTGTGACTTTTGGTTGGGGTCCTCGCTTCTTGCATTCAACTGGCCAGTTTCACAAAGGCGGTCAACCCAATGGTGTATTTCTCCAATTAACAGGAGAGAGTGAGTGCGACCTTGACATACCCGGTCAGAAATTCACTTTAAGCACGTTGATTACTGCACAAGCTCTTGGCGATGCGAATGCCCTGAGATTAAGGGAGTATCCATTGCTCAGAATCCATCTTAAAAATCGGGCCGAGGGCATTTCTAATTTACTAGCTGCCGCCGAGGCTCTGTAAAAATTATTTAGTCGTCGTCTCCACGAAGTCGACGAAGTGCCTCTTCAAGAAGTCTCTCGCCTTCTGAATCTGTGCGTCGTTCTTTAACGTAGGCAAGGTGAGTTTTATAAGGCTCATTCTTTATTGGGCTAGGCGGATTATTACGATCTCTTCCAGCAGGGTAACCGCACTTTGGACAGTCCCACTCAGCTGGAATTACAACAGTCTCTTCAACTGCAAAAGATGGACGTACTTCATGTCCATTTGCACACCAATAAGAGACATAGGCACGTGCAATTGAATCTCCACGCTCTGCCTCACCCATTGGGCCGGCTCCAACGCGACTTCCGCGAATTGCACTTGCCATTTTGTGCTCCTTAGATATTTACAAGAAAATTACTTGGTTTACAACTGAACTATTTGAGTAAAAGTGAAAGTGCAACTACTAGAGAAAACCACACTCCACCAGCAACAATGGTTATACGATCGAGGTTTCGTTCTACAACCGATGAACCACCGTAGTTAGAAGAAATACCTCCACCAAAGAGGTCAGAAAGACCGCTCCCCTTACCTTTATGCAAGAGCACCAGTAGGATCATGACAGTACTTGTAATCATTAAAGCTATCGAAAGACCTAGTATCACTTTTTAAAACTCCTAGTTCGTAGAGGGTAAGGATACCCGCGTCATTGACTAAATGTTTACTCCGTTACCGCATAAAACTTAGCAATTTTGGCTAATTCCTCAGGATCTAGGCTCGCTCCACCAATCAGGGCGCCGTCTACATCTTCCATTTTCATGATGTCTACCACGTTGGAAGACTTGACCGATCCACCATAGAGAATCCTCATATTGCCGGCGATATCACTGGATCCGATATTTTCAATCTCTTCACGAATAGCGGCACAAACTTCCTGAGCATCTTCTGGAGTGGCGGTTTTGCCTGTGCCTATTGCCCAAACAGGTTCGTATGCAATCGTGATTTTCTTGAGCTCGGGTTTTGTAAAACCTTCTAAACCAGCGCGCACTTGGCGAACAACATGAGAGACATGCATACCGGATTCACGTACGGCTAGATCTTCTCCCACACAAAATATTGGCGTAAGTTCATTTGCTAGCGCCGCTTTGATTTTACGATTGATCAAAGCGTCGCTCTCGTTGTGAATGCTGCGACGTTCTGAATGCCCGATCACAACATAGGTGCAACCAAGCTTTTTTAGCATCGACCCAGAGATGTCTCCCGTAAATGCTCCACTGCTTTCTGGAGAGAGATCTTGAGCGCCATACTGCAACCGTAAACGATCGCCATCAACCAAAGTTTGAATGGAGCGTATATCTGTAAACGGAGGAATTACTGCCACATCTACAGCGTCATAATCTTTATCACTTAACCCGTAGACAAGTTTTTGAGCAACAGCTATCGCCTCAAGATGATTCAAATTCATCTTCCAGTTGCCTGCCATCAAGGGCTTACGCATCTATATCTCCTCTAGTTGCATCGGATTCTAGTATTTATCAAGCTAACCCTAACGCAACTAGACCTGGAAGTTGTTTTCCTTCTAAATACTCCAGTGAAGCACCGCCTCCAGTGGAGATGTACCCAAACTGTGAGTCCTGAAAACCTAACGCTCTTACTGCCGCAGCAGAATCGCCTCCACCAACAACACTCATACCTTTGATCTGTGTTAATGCCTGTGCAACTGTCTTGGTTCCAGCGGCAAAGTTTGAAAATTCAAAAACTCCCATAGGTCCGTTCCAAAAAACAGTTTTGCAAAGAAGTATTTGAGCGGCATAACTCTTGGCCGATTCTGGTCCAATGTCTAGGCCCATCTGATCTCGAGGAATTTCATCGACAGAGACCAAAGTGGGTGGAGCATCTGATGAAAATGAAGGAGCAACGACTATGTCAGTAGGTAGAAGAAGAGTTACCCCAAGTTGCTTTGCTTTCTCAATCAAAGCTTTAACCTCTTCTAGCATTTCGTTTTCTACTAAAGATGTGCCAATCTCTTTGCCCTGAGCTTTTAAGAAGGTAAAGACCATTCCTCCACCTATTGCCAGGACATCAACTTTTGCAAGAAGGTTTTCAATCACTGCTAATTTGTCAGAAGTTTTCGCTCCCCCAAGTATTACTCCGTAGGGACGCTCTGGATTCTCAGTAAGCGATTTTAAGACTGTAACTTCTGCATCAATAAGGCTGCCGGATGCATGTGGAAGTAGTTTAGGAAGATCAAAAACCGAAGCATGTTTACGGTGTACTGCCCCGAAACCATCTCCAACATAGAACTCGGCAAAAGCGGCAAGCTCCTTAGCAAAGCTAGTCCGCTGGGCCTCATCTTTACTCGTCTCATCTGGCGCAAAACGAATATTTTCAAGAAGAACTATCTCTCCGGGCATCAATGCGCCAACTAATTTAGTTACAGCTTTTCCTGTGATTTCACCTGGGAATTTAACTTCCTTATTTAGCAGTTCACTCAGGCGTTTTGCAACCGGTGAGAGTGAAAGTTCTGCCGTCGGACCATCCTTAGGACGACCAAGATGGGCTGCAATGACAATTGATGCACCTTTACTCAACAAAAGTTGAATAGTTGGCAAAGATGCCTTTATTCGTCCATCATCTTTAATGACACCATCTTTAATTGGGACATTAAGGTCGCAGCGCAGAAAAACACGCTTTCCTTTTAAATCAACGGTTGAAAGCCCTGGCATTACAGAGATTTGCCAATGTAACCGATTAGATCAACGAGGCGGTTTGAGTAACCCCACTCATTGTCATACCAGCCAACAACTTTTACCTGATTGCCAATTACTTTTGTTAAGTCTGAGTCAAAAATACAAGATGATGGATCTGTCACGATATCTGAGGAGACGATTGGGTCCTCTGTATAAGACAAATAGCCTTTGAGTGGCCCCTGTGCTGCGGCCTTCATTGCAGCGTTGATCTCTTGCACCGTGGCTTCCTTAGTTAACTCAACTGTTAAGTCGGTTGCAGATCCTGTTGGAATTGGAACTCGCATGGCGTATCCATCGAGTTTGCCCTTTAGTTCTGGAAGCACAAGTGAGATTGCTTTGGCAGCTCCTGTAGATGTAGGAATCATATTGGTCGCAGCTGCGCGTGCTCGTCGAAGATCCTTGTGAGGAAAATCCAAAATTGGTTGATCATTTGTATATGCGTGAATTGTGGTCATTAAACCTTTCACAATTCCCCAATTATCATGGAGCACCTTAGCCATTGGGGCTAGGCAGTTAGTTGTGCAAGAAGCATTTGAAATAATATGGTGCTTGCTTGCATCATATTTCAGGTGATTTACACCCATAACAATTGTGATGTCTTCATCCGTTGCTGGCGCAGAGATAATCACTTTCTTTGCTCCAGCAGTGATGTGCTTCTGAGCATCGGCAGCCTTTGTGAATATTCCAGTAGATTCAATGACCACATCAGCTTTAACTGATGCCCAAGGAAGACTTGCTGGGTCACGCTCTGAAAAAATCTTAATTGTTTTACCGTCTACGGTGATTGAATCATCGGTGAAGGTCACGGGCAAGCCAAGGCGACCTAGAATTGAATCATATTTAAGTAGGTGAGCAAGAGTCTCATTTGGAGTTAAGTCGTTGATTCCGACGATATTGATCTCTGGGTTAGCAAGGCTTGCACGAAAAAAATTGCGGCCAATTCGACCGAAACCGTTGATTCCTACATTAATCATGATTGAGTCCTTCGTACTAGTGGGGCTCTGAGTAAAAACGAAGAAACCCCGTTATTGGTGGTTGATACATCTGCCACAACGCTGGGATCTTGGGTAAATCTTATCAGTGGGACGCCCACCACAGTTGCCGCTTTCCTGATCAATTAAGTAAATCTGGTGACAATCCGCTCTCTGTATCCGGAATTCCTAATTCTGCCGCTCTCTTATCGGCCATCGCCAACAAACGGCGAATTCGTCCGGCGATCGCATCTTTCGTCATCGCTGGAGTAGCAAGTGAACCGAGCTCTTCTAATGAAGCCTGGCCATGATTTATGCGCAACTCGCCCGCCTCTTTCAAATGATCCGGAATTGTTGGCCCCAAGATCTCCATGGCTCTTTGCACTCGAGCAGCAGCTGCAACGGCCGCGCGCGCGGAACGACGTAAATTTGCATCATCAAAATTTGCTAAACGATTTGCTGTCGCTCTGACTTCACGGCGCATGCGACGCTCTTCCCAGGCCATCACACTTTCATGAGCTCCAAGACGTGTCAGTAAAACACCAATTGCATCACCATCTCGAATAACAACACGATCTACACCACGAACTTCACGGGCCTTTGCTGCGATTCCCATACGACGGGCTGCGCCAACGAGAGCTAATGCTGCCTCTGGACCAGGACATGTAATTTCTAAAGAAGATGATCGTCCAGGTTCTGTCAAAGAACCATGTGCAATAAATGCTCCACGCCAAGCTGCTTCAGAGTCACAAATTGCTGCCGACACAACTTGCGGAGGTAAACCTCTCACTGGTCGACCATTTGAATCAACAAGTCCAGTTTGTCGAGCAAGTGCATCACCTTCATTGATTACTCGGACCACATAACGAGAACCTTTTCGCAGACCACCAGATGATAGAACTGCAAGATCGGATTCATGTCCGTAAATATCGGCTATGTCTTTGCGCAATCTCCTGGCACTTTGAGATGTATCAAGTTCGACTTCAATCACGATTTTACCGGCTGCCAAATGTAAGCCACCCGCAAATCGAAGTAGAGCCGACACCTCAGCCTTTCGGCAACATGGCTTTGTAATTGCGATGCGCGAAAGCTCATCTTTTACTGATGCAGTCATTGCCATGGCGTAATCCAACCAGTTACTGCAGGCGAATGTGGCTCAAACTGAAAATATTTTTATTGAACATCCCTAAACCTTGGGTTGATACTTTAAAAGCTAGCAATCGAAACGAAAAGTATTTATTCGCGGCCAACATCACGATGCGTGGGATGGGCGGAGATCTCGGTACCAATTTCATTGAGCTGTTTTGCAATTTCAGCTGTAATTGCAACACTTCTGTGTTTTCCACCTGTACATCCAACTGCGATCGTTACAAACTTTTTGCCTTCGCGTAGGTAACCAGTCAGCATTGAATGTACGAGGTGAACATAGTTTGATACAAAATCACCCACTCCATCGCTTCCCAAAACCGCCGAACTCACCTCTTTGGTTAGCCCCGTAAGTGGGCGCAAATCTGGGTTCCAGTGTGGATTTGGTATGAATCGGCAATCCAAAACAAGGTCTGCATCAACTGGAATGCCATATTTATATCCAAATGACAATACGTTAATTCTGACGCCATTAACTGCGCCCTTACCAAAAATCTCACCTACGCGCTTTTCTAACTGATGAACATTTAAATTCGTTGTGTCTATAGCGACATCAGATTGCGAGCGGATCTCTTCTAGCTTTTCTCGTTCTCGAGATATTCCATCAACGATTCGATCTTCTCCCTGAAGAGGATGGGGACGGCGAGTAGATTCAAAACGTTGTACCAATGCCTGATCAGTGGCATCCAGAAAAACTAAACGATAAGGAAGTGAATTTGTTTTTAACTGAGCTAATGCCTGAGAGAGTTCATCAAAAAACTCTCCCCCGCGCACGTCTACAACAACTGCCAACTCTTTCCCTTGCGGTCCAGTTCCCTTTGAAACTAAAGCAGATAGTAAAGATGGAGGAAGATTATCTACAACATACCAACCTAAATCTTCTAAGGCATGTGCGACTGTAGATCTGCCTGCACCAGACATCCCGGTAAGGATCAGGGTTTCCTGTGAACTCATGGATTAATTATCGCTGATTTCCCCAGTTTCAGTGTTCACTTTTTGTGTAGAAATTCCCTCTAAATAGCTTTCAATGACCGAAGCAATCTTGCCACCTATCCCCGGGGTGGCAGCGATCTCATCTACAGAGGCTTTTCTGATTGCCGCAACTGAACCAAATCGTTCCAATAATGACGCTCTTCGCGCAGAACCCAATTGTGGAATCTCATCCAAAATCGACTCCAACATTATCTTCGAACGCCTGGATCGATGGAAGGTGATGGCAAAGCGATGGGCCTCATCTCTGATTCGTTGAAGAAGATATAAACCCTCACTACTGCGCGGAAGGATCAATGGATCTTTAGAGCCAGGTATCCATACCTCTTCTAATCGCTTAGCTAATCCACATAATGCAATATCAGTAATGCCAAGTTCATCTAGTGCGCGTTGAGCAGCGTTTACTTGTGGTTGTCCCCCATCAACAACGATTAACTGCGGCGGGTAAGCAAACTTGCTGGGCTTTCCGCCAAGCTCTGCGACTTCGGCCTCATTTTCTTTACGATCATCAAGCAGGCGCTTCAACCTGCGAGTGATTACTTGGTGCATCGCACGTGTGTCATCAAAGCCCTCACTGGTATCGATAATAAACCGTCGATACTCGCTCTTCTTAATCATTCCATCCTCAAAAACCACCATGGATGCCACTACAGAGGTTCCTGAAATATTTGAAATATCAAAGCACTCAATTCGAAGTGGAGTTCGTCCTAAGTTGAGATGTTCTTCAATTTCGGTAAGAGCCTTACCGCTAACGGCAGCGTCTGTTGCTCGCTTACTTAAGTATTGAATAAGTGAGTACTGAGCATTCCTCTTGACCGTGCCTAATAGCTCGACCTTCTCACCTCGCTGTGGAACTTTGATCTCTACTTTGGTGGAACCAATTTGTCCTAACCACTGTTCTAGTTGTTCTCTATCGCCTGGCTGCGCACTCATGTAGATATTGCGCGGAACAGCAATTGCTCCCGTTCCATAAATCGAATACAAAAGAGCGGTTAACTCATCTTGGCCTTCAAGAACCATTTCTTGATCAACTATCCACGATCTTGAACCCTTTACCGATCCCCGTTGCATAGAAAAGATTGATCCCGCTGCATGAAAACCATCATGGTAAATAGAAATGAAATCTCCATCTAATTCATCAGAGAAATTTCCCTCAGTTGATTTTTGAGCCTTTTCGAATGATTCAATCTGATCTCTCAACCGGGCAGCTCTTTCAAACTCCTCATTAGCTGCCGCTGTATCCATTTCTTCATGGAGTTTAGGAAGAATGTTTTCCATACCTGACTCCATGAACTCATTGAGGCGGCCAGCTAACTTTTTATGCTCCTCTTGAGAGATCCAACCAACACACGGTGCTGCACACTTTCCGATGTCACCCAATAAGCATTGACGTTTGCTGCGCTGTGCACGAGAAAAGTTTGATGATGAACACGATCTAACCGGGAAAACTTTGAGTAAAACATCAAAGGTGTTTCGCAGCGCCCACGCGTTTGTATAGGGTCCAAAGTACTTAAGACCAGGACGCTTGTCTTTTCGTGTAATAAAAATCATTGGGTAGTCATCATTGAGGGATAACGCTAAGTATGGATAGGACTTGTCATCCTTGAATTGAACGTTGTACTTAGGCTGGTACTGCTTGATCCAACTAAACTCTAAAGCTAATGCCTCTAACTCTGTACTGACGATTGTCCAATCAACACGTACCGCTTCATGTACCATGCGATTGGTTTTTGTAGCAAGGTTTGCTTGAAAGTAATTACTTAAACGGTTCTTAAGATTCTTTGCTTTACCAACATAAATGACCTTGTCTTTGTTGTCATAAAAGCGATAAACCCCTGGATGTTCAGGAATGTTGCTAGGCCGATAACTTTTTGGATCTGCCATCGCTCTACTTCTTCGCTATGGTTTTTCGATTGGTTTTTAAAACCTCGCTCAAAAATTGACCCGTATAACTCTCTTTAACACCTGAAATCGCCTCTGGAGTTCCTTCTGCCACTACCGTTCCCCCACGGAATCCACCTTCGGGTCCCATATCAATAACCCAATCAGAGCATTTAATGACATCGAGGTTATGTTCGATTACTACGACTGTATTTCCGGTATCAACTAATCGGTTCAAAACTGTGAGAAGTTTATTTACATCTTCAAAGTGCAATCCAGTTGTGGGTTCATCCAAAACATAAATTGTCCGACCCGTAGAACGCCTCTGCAATTCGGTTGCCAGCTTTACGCGCTGAGCCTCACCACCTGACAATGTTGGAGCCGATTGACCGAGTCGGACATAACCAAGTCCAACATCGTTAAGTGTTTTCAAATACCTTGCAATTGCTGGTACTGATTCGAAAAAGCCACCTGCCTGTTCAATGGGCATATTTAGAACTTCAGCAATTGTTTTCCCTTTGTAATGAACTTCAAGAGTTTCACGGTTATAGCGCGCTCCATGACAAACTTCGCATGGAACATATACATCAGGAAGAAAATTCATCTCGATTGTTATCGTGCCGTCACCAGAGCAGTTTTCGCAGCGTCCACCTTTAACGTTAAAAGAGAAGCGACCCTGCTGGTAGCCACGAATTTTGGCTTCACTTGTTTCAGCAAAAAGGGCTCGAATCTTGTCAAAGACACCGGTATACGTAGCAGGGTTTGATCGTGGTGTTCTACCAATCGGAGATTGATCAACGTGAACAACTTTGTCTAGAAGATCCGTGCCAGTTACAGTTCTATGTCTACCAGGCACTAAACGTGCTCCGTTTAACTTGTTGGCCAAAACCACATAGAGAATGTCATTTACTAAAGTGGATTTTCCAGATCCACTCACTCCCGTAACGGCAACAAAAACTCCTAAAGGTACTTCTACTTCGATGTCTTTCAGATTGTTCTCTTTGGCGCCCTTGATTACCAGTGTTCGTTTAGGATCGACGGGGCGACGCTTCTTAGGAATATCTATGGATTTTCTTCCTGAAAGATAAGCACCCGTAATTGATTCTTTCGACGCTATGAGCTCTTCGTAACTTCCGGAAACTACAACATGACCACCATGTTCACCGGCTCCCGGTCCAATGTCCACGATCCAATCAGCAGTACGAATCGTCTCTTCATCGTGCTCAACAACAATTAATGTGTTTCCTAAATCTCTAAGGCGAGTTAACGTCTCAATTAATCTCTTGTTGTCACGCTGATGTAATCCAATGGAAGGCTCGTCAAGAACATAAAGAACTCCTACTAATCCACTACCAATCTGTGTTGCAAGGCGAATACGTTGGGCCTCGCCGCCAGATAGAGAACCAGCAGGGCGCGCAAGAGAGAGATAATCCAATCCAACGTCAAGAAGGAAACCTAAACGCGCATGTACTTCCTTCATGACACGCTCGGCAATCTGTGCTTCGCGTTTGTTTAACTTGATTTGCTTGAGAAAGACAGCACAATCGGCAATTGATAACTCACAAATCTCGGCAATGTTCTTATTGCCAATAGTTACTGCCAAAACCTCGGGCTTCAAACGCGAACCATTGCAACTATCACAAGCTGTTTCACGCATATAGGCTTCGTACTTGTCACGGCTGTAATCACTATCAGTTTCACCATGCCTACGGTGAATAAATGGAATTACTCCCTCAAATCCAGTGGTGTAATTTCGTGTTCCATATCGCCCCTTGTATTTCATTTTAATTTCATACTCATACCCATTTAAAACGGCGTCACGGGCTTTAGCGGAGAGTTTTTTCCAGGGAGTATCCAGAGAAAATGAAAGTTCTTTTGATAAGGCTTCAAGTAGCCGCAAAAAGTAATCTCCGCCAGACCAAATAGCGATTGCGCCTTCATTTATGGAAATTGAATCGTCCGGAACAATCAAGTCACCGTCGACTTCCAACTTCGTGCCAATTCCAGAACATTCTACGCACGCACCAAATGGTGAGTTGAAGGAGAATGATCGTGGTTCTAATTCTTCGAACGAAAGTTCGCATTCATGACAGGCAAGGTGCTCGCTAAATGTGCGCTCTTTGTCCTTACCCTTTGAATCAACAAAATCTAAAACGACAATACCGGAAGCCAATCGCAGCGCTGTTTCAATCGAATCGGTTAATCTCGTTTTGCTCTCAACTTTTGCCGTTAAGCGATCAATCACCACTTCAATAGTGTGCTTCTCCTGTTTTTTAAGTTTAGGAGCTTCATTAAGTGCTACAACTACTCCATCTATTCGTGCGCGGGAATACCCTTGCGTTATCAAGTCGGTAAAGAGTTCGACGAACTCTCCCTTTCTGGCCCTTACAACAGGTGCCAAAACTTGAAACTTTGTCGTAGGGGGAAGTTCCAGGATTTGATCAACAATTTGTTGAGGAGATTGCCGAGTTACTGTTTTGCCGCACTTAGGACAATGCGGTGTACCAGCGCGCGCAAAAAGTAAACGCAAATAGTCATAAACCTCGGTGATTGTTCCAACTGTAGAGCGAGGATTTCGATTGGTGGATTTTTGATCAATCGAAACTGCTGGAGATAGGCCCTCAATAAAATCAACATCTGGTTTATCCATCTGGCCCAAAAATTGACGAGCATATGCAGAGAGCGACTCAACATAGCGCCTTTGTCCCTCAGCAAAAATGGTGTCAAATGCAAGTGATGATTTTCCAGAACCAGATAAGCCAGTAAAGACGACCAGTGATTCTCTAGGAAGCTCTATGGAAACATTTTTCAGGTTATGTTCGCGAGCACCGCGGACTATTAACTTATCGATGCTCACTTCAGACCCCGGCTTCTTCCATCATTCGCAGTTCTTTTTTCAAAATCTTGATCTCATCACGCAAACGGGCTGCGACTTCAAATTGGAGTTCTCCAGCGGCGTTCTTCATCTGTTCAGTCAGTGAGCCTATCAATGCAATCAAATCCCTGCGTGGAAGGGAAATGGATTTCCCATCAAAAAGACCCGAAACAGCGACTTTCTTTGCAGAGGATTTTTCATGAGACAAGAGCTCTTCTGTGTCTTCACTCTCTCGATTAATCAGGTCTGTAATATCTGCGATTTTTTTACGAAGTGGTTGTGGATCAACACCACGTTCTAAGTTATATGCAACTTGCTTGGCTCTCCTGCGATTAGTTTCATCAATTGCTTTGGCCATAGAGGCGGTTATGTTGTCTGCGTACATGTGAACCTCACCAGAGACATTTCGCGCTGCTCTACCTATTGTTTGAATCAAAGAAGTTGCAGAGCGTAAAAAGCCTTCTTTATCAGCATCGAGAATAGATACGAGTGAAACTTCAGGCAGATCTAAACCTTCGCGCAATAGATTTATCCCGATCAAAACATCATATTCGCCCGTTCTGAGTTCGCGTAGTAATTCAACACGACGCAATGTGTCGACCTCTGAGTGCAGATAACGAACATTGACACCTTTTTCTTGAAGGTAATCTGTTAGATCTTCAGACATCTTCTTTGTTAAGGTCGTTACAAGAACTCGTTCATTCCGAGCAGCTCGAATGTTTATTTCATGCAGCAGATCATCAATCTGACCCTTAATCGGCTTGATTACTATCGCCGGATCAACTAAACCTGTTGGACGAATCACTTGCTCGACTACATTGTTGTTGACTTTTTCCAATTCATATTTTCCAGGCGTTGCAGAAAGGTAAAGTTTTTGCCCCGTTCTTTCAATGAACTCGGGGAATTTCAAAGGTCTGTTATCTAGCGCACTTGGCAGCCTGAAGCCATGTTCTACCAGCGTTCTTTTTCGTGATGCATCTCCTTCAAACATTGCGCCTAGCTGCGGAACAGTCACGTGACTCTCATCAATAACAACTAGAAAATCCTCTGGGAAATAATCCAACAAACAATGTGGAGCTGAGCCAGCTGGTCGATCATCTAGGTGCCGGGAGTAATTTTCAATGCCACTGCAAAATCCGATCTGTTCCATCATTTCGATGTCAAAAGTCGTGCGCATTCTTAATCTTTGAGCTTCAAGCAACTTTCCTTGCTTCTCCAAGAGATTGAGTTGGATCTGCAATTCATCTTGTATATCTCCGATGGCACGTTTCATCGTTTCGGGTCCAGCGGCATAGTGAGTGGCAGGAAAGATGTACATCTCTTGCTCGTCGGCGATAATCTCACCGGTTAATGGATGCAGTGTAGAAATCTTCTCAATCTCATCTCCAAACATTTCAATTCGAATCGCCAACTCTTCATACATGGGGATAATCTCAATTGTGTCGCCGCGAACTCTAAATGTGCCACGCTCAAATGCCATATCGTTTCGCTTGTACTGAACATCTACGAATTTCCTTAATAGCGCGTTACGTTCAATCTCATCGCCGACTCTCAGCCGAACCATCCGGTCAACGTATTCTTGAGGGGTTCCAAGACCGTAAATGCAAGAGACTGTGGCAACAACAATTACATCTCTCCTGGTCAGCAATGAATTAGTTGCAGAGTGACGCAACCTTTCAACCTCCTCATTAACAGATGAGTCTTTTTCGATAAAGGTATCTGTTTGTGGAACATAGGCTTCGGGCTGGTAATAGTCGTAATAGGAAACAAAATACTCAACGGCGTTGTTTGGCATAAGTTCGCGAAATTCATTTGCCAACTGTGCGGCTAACGTCTTATTGGGCGCCAAAACTAAAGTTGGTCTTTGAAGTTTTTCAATTAGCCAAGCAGTTGTAGCTGATTTTCCTGTACCTGTTGCTCCAAGAAGTACAACATTTTGTTCACCGGCTTTAATCCGGCGTGCAATCTCTTCAATTGCCTCAGGTTGATCGCCAGCTGGAACGTAGTCACTTATCACCTGGAAAGGGGCCACTGAGCGTTGTAGTTCAGTTACAGGGCGCATTTTCCTAGCCTACTTACAAAGTTTCGATGATGCTATCCCAGATGTTTTCAACCTGACGCAAGAGTTCATCCTCGCTCCCGGTGTTTTCTATCAAGAAATCTGCAACATCTTCGCGTTCTTGAGCAGTGGCTTGAGATGCTATTCGTGCGTCGATCTCTGATTTCACCATCCCCCGTGAACGTAGTCTTTCAACTCGGGTTTCGTAATCGGATTCAACTGTTATCACGAGATCAAAGCGATCTTGTGATTTTGTCTCTACTAACAATGGAATCTCATAGACAAGAACTTCATCATCTTTGAGTGAGGAAACAGCTGATTCAAATTTTTTCTTAACGAATGGATGAATTATCCCCTCGAGTTTTGATTTCAAACTGGAGTCCTTGAATACCAACTCCGCCAGTACTTTGCGATCAATCTCTCCGTTGGACAGGATTGAATCCCCAAAAATACTTACAACTTCATCAAAGCCCTTTGATCCTCTTTCTATTGCTTCTCGTGCGAGCTGATCGGCATCAACTACAAAAGCGCCCAACTCCGCAAAATATTGCGCTGCCAAAGACTTACCACTGCCTATTCCGCCGGTTAATCCGATAACGCGCATGTGCCAATCGTATCTTTACTATCTTCAAACACTGCGAGCCTTGCTAGGTCAAAATAGAAAAGGCCCAGCGCTATCGCCAGGCCTTTTCTAATTTAAATTAACTAAGCGGTTGGAGTTGATTCCTCTGGCGTTGCAGCTGCGTCAGCCACTTTGGCTTCGGCCTTTTGCTTCTTATGTGCCATAAAGCGTTCTTTAGCAAGTGAGTATTGTGCTTCCCACTCTTCGCGCTGGCTCTCATAGCCTGGCTTCCACTCCTGCGAATCTGCATCAAAGCCTTCAGGGTAAATGAAGTTACCTGCAGCATCGTATCTGGCTGACATTCCGTACTGAGAAGGATCGAATGCTTCGATCTCAATTTCGTGACCTTCATTAGCTTGCTTTAGAGATAATGAAATTCGACGACGCTCTAGATCGATATCAATAATCTTTACGAAAAGTTCATCATCGACTTGAACAACCTGCTCTGGGATTTCAACATGGCGCTCTGCCAACTCTGAAATGTGAACAAGTCCTTCGATTCCTTCATGCACGCGAATGAATGCGCCGAATGGAACGAGTTTTGTTACAACACCAGGAACTACCTGATTGATTGTGTGTGTTCGAGCAAATGCTTGCCAAGGATCTTCTTGAGTTGCCTTGAGAGAAAGTGAAACGCGTTCACGCTCAAAGTCCACTTCTAGAACTTCGACTGTAACTTCGTCCCCAACCTCAACAACTTCACCTGGGTGATCAATGTGCTTCCATGAAAGCTCTGATACGTGAACGAGGCCATCAACTCCACCTAGGTCAACGAATGCGCCGAAGTTAACAATTGATGAGATAACACCTGAGCGCACTTGACCCTTTTCTAGTTGATTGAGGAAAGTTGTGCGTGACTCGGATTGAGTCTGTTCCAAAAATGCGCGGCGTGAAAGAACAACGTTGTTACGGTTCTTATCAAGTTCGATAATGCGTGCTTCGACCTGCTTTCCAATGTATGGCGTTAGGTCGCGGACACGGCGCATTTCTACAAGTGAAGCAGGTAAGAATCCGCGAAGACCAATGTCTACGATTAGGCCACCTTTAACAACTTCAATAACTGTTCCAATAACAACTTCATCACGCTCTTTCTTGCCTTCAATATCTCCCCATGCGCGTTCATACTGTGCGCGCTTCTTTGAGAGAATGAGTCGACCCTCTTTATCTTCTTTTTGAAGAACGAGTGCCTCAATAATTTCACCGACTTTAACGATTGAATTTGGATCTGCATCATGGCGAATAGAAAGCTCGCGTGATGGAATTACACCTTCGGTCTTGTAACCGATATCGACAAGAACCTCGTCGCGTCCTACTTGAACAACTGCTCCTGAAACTAAGTCGCCGTCATTAAAATTTCTGATTGTGCCTTCGATTGCGGCAAGAAAATCTTCTGCTGATCCAATATCGTTTACTGCGATTTGCGTTGTCAAGTGAGCTCCGTAGGGATAGAAAGTAGTAGTTCCCGCTTTCGCGGCTGAAGGGCAAGAGTACGGTTCGTGCGCTCACCAGGGCAAATTCGGATTACTTTTTGAGCGTGAGAAGAAGGCCAAAACTTTCCAGAATGTGGCTAGAACTATCTAATGTGCAGCCTCGTGCCATGTCAGACCTAATCCAGCATTAACATCTAACGGAGCCTTCAATGGATAGGCCGCTCCCATTTCCTTTTTAACAAGGGCTGTAATGATTTCCTCTTCACCAGGTGAAACCTCAACAATTAGCTCATCATGGATTTGAAGGAGTAATCGAGATTTCAATTTTTGTTTTTCAATTGCGTTATTAACGTTGAGCATTGCGATTTTGATTATGTCGGCTGCAGATCCTTGAATGGGTGCATTCAATGCCATTCTCTCGGCGACTTCACGTCGAGCACGATTATCATTCATCAGATCAGGCAGATAACGCCTTCTTCCCATGATTGTCTCTGTGTATCCAACTTTGCGGGCATCTTCAACCACGGTTTTCAAATAATCTCTAATTCCACCAAAACGTTCAAAGTATCTATCCATTAAATCCTGTGCAGCAGGAGGTGTGATATCTAACTGCGCAGATAAGCCATAAGAAGAAAGCCCATAGGCAAGACCGTAAGACATCGCTTTTATCTGACGTCGCATTTCTGGATCAACCTCACTCGGCTTAACTCCAAAAATCTGCGAAGCAATCGTTGCGTGTAAATCTTCACCAGAAGTAAATGCCGCCAATAGTTTGGAATCATTTGAAAGGTGGGCCATGATTCGCATTTCGATTTGGCTGTAGTCAGCAGTCAAGAGTGAGGAATAGCCTTTACCTGCAATAAAACAGTTTCTAATTCTTCGACCCTCCTCAGTACGAACAGGAATATTCTGCAAATTGGGTCCAGTCGATGAAAGTCTTCCTGTAGCTGCCACGGTTTGGGCAAAGTGTGTATGAATTCGCCCATCTGCTGCGATCTCGGCAATTAGACCTTCCACTGTTGTTCCTAGTTTCTTTGTCTCTCGTATTCGAAGCAATGAAGTCAAAACAGGATGACCTGTTTTCTGATGAAGCCAGTCCAGACTTTCCGCATCAGTAGTAAAACCTGTTTTTATTTTCTTAGTCTTCGGAAGTTTCAGCTCATCAAAGAGGACTACCTGTAATTGCTTAGGTGAGGCCACATTGAATTCATGACCAACACTTTGGTGGGCAGCTTTCGTCTCTCGATCAACTTCGCCTTGGAAATAATCTGCCAAAACTTCGAGCTCTTTTTTATTGACTGCAATTCCAACATTTTCCATACGGGCCAGTAATGCGGCCACAGGCATCTCCATTGTAAGAAAAAGCTCCATAAGTCCGCGGTCGTTGAGTTCTTCGGTAAGTGCCTGCCTGAGATCAAATAACGCAGATGCACTTGTGATCAGATATAACTGATTTGTTGATTGATCTATTATGGAAGCATCTGACCAGCGCTGGGTAATATCTATGAACTCTTGGGTTCGAACTCCAGGATTTACAAGATAGGCAGCCAGCGCAACATCAAAAACAACTCCTGACAAACCATTAATTCGTGCCAAAGATTTCGCGTCGTGTGCAATCTTTTTGATATCAGGATCTTGAACCCAATCCCCCATCTGATCTGATTCAACAACTAGTACCTCTTTGGAGGAAATTGCAACGGCATACCGCACAATTTCTTCATCTACAATTTCAAATGAGATTGCGATCTCTCCATTGTGTTGTGCAATTCTTGTAGAGGTTTGCTCGGCTGTTAAAACTTCATGCGAAACAGCCTGTGAATTTTTATTTAATACCTCGGATTCGACTGAATTATCCAAAGTTTTTGTCTCGCCACCTCCATCTGGCGTGATCAAAATAGGCTTCATTCGCTCTTTTAGTGTCTTGAACTCTAGGGTTTTAAACAAGGGATCCACTGATGCTTCTGCGACTCCGGCCCAGGCAAGAGATTGGATAGTAAATTCGATTGGAACAGAGCTAACTAACTGCGTGAGTTCTCTATTTCGTTCTACATCAGTGACACAGTTTTTTAGAGATTGACCGGCTTTGCCACCTAGGTCATCAACGTGTGCAAGCAGTTGCTTTAAGGATCCATATTCAATGATCCATTTTGCAGCTGTCTTTTCTCCAACTCCTGGAACAGAGGGCAAGTTATCGCTTGGATCACCGCGTAGAGCGGCAAAATCTGGATACTGTTCTGGAGTCATTCCGTATTTTTCCAGAAGCGCCGGCGCGTTCATGCGAACAAGATCGCTTACACCTCGTTTTGGATATAGAACTGTTGTTTTCTCGCTAATCAATTGAAAAGAATCTCGATCTCCCGTGCAAATGAGTACTTGTGCCCCCTCTTTCTCGGCAGTCTTAGTAATCGTTGCAATGATGTCATCGGCTTCATAGCCTTGAATTTCAAAGGTTGAGATTCCGAAAGATTCAACAAGTTGATGCAAGTAACTCATCTGCGATCGGAATTCATCTGGGGTTTTGGCTCGATTAGCTTTGTATTCTGGAAAAATCTCCGAGCGAAACGTTGTGCGAGAAACATCAAATGCAACTGCCACATGTGTTGGTTTTTCTGAGCTGAGCAAGGAAAGAAGCATTGTTGCAAAGCCATAGATGGCGTTGGTGTGCTGACCAGTGGCTGTCGTGAAGTTTTCAGCCGGTAGTGCAAAAAATGCTCTATAGGCCATCGAGTGTCCGTCAATGAGGAGAACTCTTGCATCGGACTTATTGACGGCAGGCATGGCCCCCATCCTAGATAACAAGTTATGATTGTCTTATGACGCAACAAGATTTACTGGCAATAATTAAAGAGCGAGGCAATGGCGATCTTGGTATCAAAATGGGTATCGAGATTATTGAAGCATCGGCCCAACGGTTAGTCGCAACAATGCCAGTTGAGGGAAACACTCAACCTGCTGGACTTCTCCATGGAGGAGCCAGTGTTGTTTTGGCCGAATCTTTAGGATCTATTGGGTCGCAGATTCATGCCGGTGCCAATCGCAAAGTAGTAGGTGTTGATATCAATGCCACTCATCATCGCTCGGCTCGCTCTGGTCTTATCACAGCCGTTGCAACGCCGATATCACTTGGCAAAACCCTGTGCTCCTACGAAATTGTGATCACAAATGAGGCTGGCGAAAGAATCTGCACCGCCCGCATTACCTGCCTGATCCTTGCCGAGGTCTAGGTCCGTTAGTTAAGGTTAGCCGCCTAGCCCGCTGACCAACCGGGTGCCAGCTTGAAACGAAGAACCAGCCTGATGCATCCAAATCGCGATGCACGTTAACTAGATGTGGAGCGCGACTTGAATTTTGCGAGAAGGAAGAGCAGCGCTCGCTTCATCCTTTTATTGATCACCATGTTAAGTGCAGCGGCGGGAATATCTCTGGTTGCAGCGCCTGCACACGCCGCTGATCCAGCTACAAAACTCTATGGAATTGTCACGAGTTCTACAGAACAACCACTTGCTGGAGTTGGAATTTCGATTGAAGGTCCAGATGGCTTTAGAGCTGAAGTAGAGACCGATTCGGCTGGCGCATGGGAAGTGCTCGTTCCAACAAAGGGAACCTATAGCGCAACAATTAATGAAGGTGATCTACCTTCAGGCCAAGCGCTTACTGACCCAACAAAAGGAACTGTTAAAGCAAATATTTTTATGCCTGGGGTGGAACTTCGACTTCTCTTTCCTATAGGACCAGGAGTTGCAAAAGCCACCATGCTGGAACGTTCGGCGCAGTTAACTGTTGATGGCTTAATCCTTGGATTGATCATTGCTCTAGCAGCTCTGGGATTGAACTTAATCTTTGGAACAACTGGGCTAACTAACTTTGCTCATGGTGAGATTTTAACTTTTGCAGGACTTCTTACTTATTACTTCAGTGCAATAGCAAAACTGCCGGTTCTTGTAGCAGCACCAATAGCTGTTCTGCTCAGTGCCTTCGTATCAGGATTCTTGCAAGATAGATATCTCTGGAAACCTCTCCGTAAAAGAGGCACCGGGTTAATTGCAATGCTGGTTGTCTCAATCGGTTTTGCAATCTTCTTACGTTATTTCTTCCTCTTCCTCTTTGGTGGAGACACACGTCAACTTCCACAGTACGCCGGTCAAGCAGGGCTCGAACTTGGACTAGTTAACATCACACCTAAATCAATTCTTACAACTGTTATTGGAATCGGATTTATTGTATTTGCAACGTTATGGCTGCTTCGTACCCGAATGGGTAAGGCCAGTAGAGCAGTTGCAGATAACCCAGCTTTAGCTTCTGCATCAGGAATTGATGTTCAAAAAGTGATCCGCGCCGTTTGGATCTTAGGTGCAGCACTTGCCGGATATGCAGGTGTCATTGTTACCGTCAACCAAGGGGTCAGCTTTCTAATGGGACAGGACATGCTGCTGCTTATATTTGCAGCCGTTACTTTAGGTGGATTAGGTACAGCCAATGGGGCTCTTGTTGGCTCCCTGATTATTGGCCTTTTCGTTCAACTTTCCACGCTATTTATTCCTACAGAATTGAAGTATGTGGGTGCCTTGATTGTTTTGATCTTGATTTTAATCGTTCGGCCGCAGGGCATTCTGGGCCGGAAAGAGAGGATTGGCTAAATGGACATTCTCTTTATTATTCAACAGACATTAAGCGCAACCCTTGGAGTTAATGCAATTATCTTTGCACTAGCTGCAATTGGTCTGAATATGCACTTTGGATACACAGGCCTTCTTAACTTCGGTCAGGCTGGCTTTCTAGCGATCGGTGCTTACAGTGTGGCCGTTCCGGTTATCACCTTTGGGCTTTCACTATGGCTTGCTCTATTAATTGGTATTTTCAATTCGATTCTCTTCGCACTTCTTTTAGGAGTTCCCACTTTAAGGTTGCGTGCAGATTACCTAGCGATCGTAACTATTGCCGCTGCAGAAATCGTTCGCCAGATCGCCCGCTCTGCCACATTTAATGACTCATTGGGTGGATCTGATGGAATCACTGGAAAATTCGGTAAGGAGTTCTTCGATCTAAATCCCTTTAAAACAGGTCTAGATACTCCAATTCTTCGCTTCAATGGAAACGATCTTTGGGTCGTAATTACTGGTTGGGTTCTTGTAGCGATAATTACTTTCATTATGTGGATCATGGTCAACTCCCCTTGGGGTCGCGTCATGCGCGCTATCCGTGAGGACGAAGATGCAGTTCGCTCATTAGGCAAAAACGTTTACCTATACAAGATGCAATCACTAATCATCGGTGGTGTCATCGGATCTATTGCTGGCTTTGTCTATGCCTTATCGCGTCAGTCAGTCCAACCAGATAACTATGGAACAGCGTTAACCTTCTTTGCTTACACCGTACTAATCCTTGGAGGCGCAGCAAGAGTCTTTGCGCCAATCGTGGGTGCAATGATTTTCTGGTTCCTGATCGTATTTATTGAACAAGTTCTTCGTGCAGGAGTAACTTCTAATTTAATTCCAGATTGGCTCATTGGAGTCAACCAAGTAGGCCAAATTCGATTCATGCTCATGGGTCTTGGATTGATGCTCCTAATGATCTTTAGACCACAGGGCATATTTGGCGATAAGAAGGAGTTGGCACTAGATGCAAAAGCATAATTCCGGTGCGAGCTTCGCCTTAACAACGGCTCAAACACCAGGATCTTCAAAGCCGGATCCAATTTTGATCGCAGATAAAATCATGCGCCAGTTCGGTGGTTTAACTGCCGTGAATGTGGACCATGTTGAAATTCAACGTGGATCTATTACCGCACTTATCGGACCAAACGGTGCGGGAAAAACTACGTTCTTTAATCTGCTGACCGGCTATGACTCTCCAAACTCGGGAACATGGAGTTTTAACGGCAAATCACTCAACGGTATTCCGCCACATAAAGTGGCAAGACTTGGAATGGTGCGCACATTTCAGTTAACCAAGGCTCTCTATCGCTTAACGGTAATTGAGAACATGTTGCTTGGTGCCAGAGCACAAAAGGGTGAATCAGTTCTTCTCTCAGTTTTCCCTTGGATCTGGCGCGCGCAAGAGGCTGCCATCCGTGTAAAAGCCACTTCTATCCTTACAAACTTTAAACTTCTAGAAAAGCAGAATGATTTTGCTGCCGCTTTATCTGGAGGACAGAGAAAACTTTTAGAGATGGCAAGGGCGCTGATGGTAGAGCCAGAGATGGTGATGCTTGACGAACCGATGGCTGGTGTAAACCCTGCACTCAAGCAATCGCTCTTGGAACACATCAAAGAACTCCGCAGTGAAGGAAAGACAGTTCTTTTCGTTGAACACGATATGGATATGGTTCATGAGATTAGTGATTGGGTAATTGTCATGGCACAGGGCCAGATCATTGCCGAAGGTACTCCAGCAACAGTAATGGGAAATGCTCAAGTTATTGAAGCCTACTTGGGTGCTCACCACGATACAGATCTATCGAGTGAAGGAGCCTAAGTAATGAGTTCATCTGAGACTACAGCATTGGTTTCTGCAAAGGATTTAGTAGCTGGCTACTTACCAGGAATCAATATTCTTAATGGATGTAATTTGTATGCCAATGAAGGCGAACTCGTTGGAATTATTGGTCCTAACGGTGCTGGTAAGTCAACGCTACTCAAAGCGTTATTTGGACTTGTAAAGATACGCGAAGGCAATGTAACTCTATCTGGTGAAGAGATTACCAATATGAGAGCAGACCAGTTAGTAGCTAGAGGCATTGGTTTTGTTCCTCAAAGCAACAACGTTTTCCCATCTTTAACAATTGAAGAAAACCTTCAGATGGGTGCATTCCAATCTCCTGCTAAGTTCTCGGAACGCTTTGAATTTGTCACTGATCTTTTCCCAACTCTTGGAACGCGCCGCAAGCAGAGAGCTGGATCTTTATCTGGTGGAGAGCGTCAGATGGTGGCTATGGGTAGAGCTTTGATGATGAATCCTTCTGTACTGCTACTGGATGAACCTAGTGCTGGCCTCTCCCCTGCTCTTCAGGATGAAGTTTTTGTTCGCGTTCGTGAGATTAATAAGATTGGCGTTACTGTCATTATGGTTGAGCAAAATGCACGCAGATGCTTGCAGATCGTTGATCGAGGTTATGTTTTGGATCAAGGTAAGAATGCCTACGAAGGCACCGGAAAGTCCTTATCAACTGATCCTAAAGTTATTGAACTCTATTTAGGCACCCTGGCCAAGAAGTAACTGTTACTCATACTCTGAGTTCTTTAACACCCTTAAACCTTTAAAACCTTTGAGAATAAGAAAGGCCCGCCGGATAACCGGCGGGCCTTTCTTACTACGTTTTTAGCTAATTACTCGCCCGCTGGCACATCACCAGAGATGAACTCTGCTGGAAGTGCTACGTACTTGTCATTTGCTTCGTAAACATACACACCCATTGTTGCGTATGAAGGATCGCCATTGTCTGCGAACTCAATTGGACCAGATACACCGTCATAGTCGATGTCTGTTCCTTCTGCGATGAGAGCCTTGCAATCAGCAAAGGTTGTGCACTTTGTGCCATCCTTTGAAACAGATACTAGGTTGTCACGGATGGTCTTACCATCTGTTGCTCCACCCTGCTCTGCTGCAAGTGCGATCAAAACTACTGCGTCGTATGACTCAGCAGCATATGAGTAGTCTGTCAAAGCTGGATCTACTGAAAGTAGACGCTTCTGTAGCTCTCCATCAGCAAGTACGCCAGGAAGTGTTCCCTTAACGCCCTTCATGATTCCTGCAGGTAGATCCTTGTAAGCAC
>WLEB01000040.1 GCA_009704505.1 Actinomycetota bacterium
CTCTCACCAGAAGCTAAATCAGTTTTAGGTGCAATGGTTTCTCGCCGTACAGTATTAGCCGGCGCAGGAGGATTAGGTGCAGTAGGTCTTCTTGCTGCATGTGGAGGCGGATCTGATTCTGCCGATAGCTCAGGCACAGTTCGCTGGGGCAACTGGCCTTTGTATTTAGATTATGACGAAGAGACTCAGAAGTACCCAACGTTAGATAAGTTCTCTGCAGAGACAGGAATTGCTGCAAAGTACTTCGAAGATTACAACGATAACGATGAGTTTTTTGGAAAAGTTCAGGCACAACTTAAATTAGGTGAAGACATTGGATATGACGTTGTAACACCAACTGACTGGATGGCAGCTCGCTGGATTCGTCTTGGTTACACACAAAAATTTGATACCGCAAATATTCCTAACAAGGTAAACATTCTTGATTCACTTGCATCTCCATCATTTGATCCAAACCGTGAACAGTCATTAACGTGGCAGGGCATCATGGCAGGATTTGGGTGGAATACGGAGAAGAATCCAAAGGGAATCCGCACAATCGATGACCTCTTTGCACCGCAAAACAAAGGAAAGATCGTAGTTCTTTCAGAGATGCGTGACACGATCGGAATTATTCTGCGCTCGCAAGGTGTTAATCTTCAAACAGTTACTGAAGATCAATTCATGAATGCAGTTGACTTTATGGCCAAGAAGATTAGCGATGGTTGGATTCGCGGAGTTAAGGGCAATGAATATGCAGTTGACCTAACCTCTGGTGATGCAACTGCTGTTATTGGATGGTCCGGTGACATGTTTATTCTTGCTGCAGAAAATGAAGGCAAGTTTGATTTCGCTATTCCTGACTCAGGCGGAACTATCTCAGGTGATAACTTGATGATTCCTTCAACTGCATCTGCAGAAGGTAAGGCAAACGCAGAGAAGCTAATCAACTTCTATTACGATCCTGTAATTGCTGCAGAAGTTGCTGCTTACGTAAACTACGTATGCCCAGTTAAGGGTGCACAAGAAGAGATGGAAAAGATTGCTCCAGAGCTTGCAAGCAGCCCATACATTTTCCCTGATGCTGCAACTTCAAAGAAGCTCAGCGTATTCCGCTCACTTACTCCAGCTGAAGAGACAACTTGGAGCGAGGCTTTCCAGAAGGCCGCCGGCAACTAGTGGTTGATGTTTCCTCTGCAACGCGTGGAGATTTACGTCTTACGCGGATCACAAAGAGTTATGGTGATTTCACTGCAGTTGATGATCTTTCATTAACGATCCCTGAAGGTTCATTCTTTGCATTACTTGGACCTTCAGGGTGCGGTAAAACAACCACCCTTCGAATGATTGCAGGGTTAGAAGAGCCAACAGTTGGCAGTATTCATTTGGGTACAACTGATATCACCACAAAGCGTCCTTATCAGCGCCCAATCAATACTGTTTTTCAAAACTACGCGCTCTTTCCACATTTAACTATCTTTGAAAATATTGCATTCGGTCTTCGCCGTAGAGGAATTAAAAGCGTTGATGCAGATGTCAACAAAGTTCTAGATCTAGTTGAGCTTCCCCATCTTGCACAACGCAAACCAACTCAACTTTCCGGTGGACAGCAACAACGAATTGCATTGGCCAGAGCGATCGTCAATCGCCCTGCTCTGCTGCTACTAGATGAGCCATTGGGTGCACTTGATCTTAAATTGCGTCGCCAGATGCAGATCGAACTCAAATGGATTCAACGTGAAGTTGGGTTAACTTTTGTTCACGTTACACACGATCAAGAAGAGGCCATGACAATGGCTGACACGATCGCGGTAATGAATGAAGGCGGAATCGAGCAGATGGGTTCTCCAGCTGATCTTTATGACAACCCAAAGACTGCATTTGTTGCTAACTTTTTAGGACAATCAAACTTGATTAAAGGTCGTATCGAAGGCACAGATGGAGATAACTTAGTTGTTGATCTCTATGGACAAAAAATCTCGATGTCAAAGAATCGAAGTCATGCAGTCGATAGCTCTATCTATGCAGGAATTCGCCCAGAGAAGTTCCGAATCTCACTTACCGGAACCCCAACTCGAGGCAATGTATTAACTGGTGGCCATATTGAAGAGGTCTCATATATTGGAGTATCGACTCAGTATCAAGTGGCAATGCCATGGGGCCAGGAGTTGATGGTCTTTGAGCAAAATGATGATGGAGTTCCACCATTTGATAAGGGTGATCAAGTAGTTATTTCCTGGGAACCAAACTTTACTTTTGCACTTCGCGGTGATGAAGATGTAGAAGCTGGTACAGAAGTTGCACCAGATGATCTTGATGAGGATGAGTAAAGCATTGTCTAAGGTAAAGCTGCCTTATCTGCTTTTATTGCCAGGGTTTCTTTTTCTCTTTACTTTTTTTATCCTTCCAATTCTCAATCTTGCGCAAACCTCTACCCAGACTCCTATTGCCGGGGGAGATACTGGTGAATATGAGCAGACACTTCGCTTTGCTAACTATATTGACGCCTTCATAGAAAATAGAGAGCAGTTCGCACGTTCATTTATTTTTGCAATTTGTGCCACTTTGTTAGCTCTTGCGATTGCTTATCCATTGGCCTATGCAATCGCCTTTAAAGCGGGCAGGTTTAAAAACATTCTTTTGGTGCTAATCATTGCTCCATTTTTCACATCGTTTCTATTGCGCACAGTGGCTTGGAAACAGATCCTTGGTGAAGAGGGTTTTGTTGTCCCGCCTCTTCGAACGTTTGGGATCATTGGTGAAAGCACGACGTTAACGTCTACATCTTTTGCTGTCGTTATTGGTATGACCTACAACTTCTTACCATTTATGACATTGCCGCTCTACGCTTCTCTTGAGCGAATAGATCCACGAACCATGGAGGCATCAGGAGATCTCTATGCAAATGGAATCACAACCTTTAGAAGAGTGACTTTGCCGCTATCTATGCCAGGGGTTGTCGCGGGAACTTTATTGACATTTATTCCTGCAGCTGGAGATTATGTCAACGCTGCAATTTTGGGTAATCCAAATTCAAAAATGCTGGGAAATGTCATTGAATCCCGATTCTTCAAGATTGTTGATTATCCAACGGCTGCTGCATTGTCCTTTACTTTGATGGCAGCGATTTTGATTCTAGTTACTTTGTATATTCGTAAAGCAGGAACGGAGGAACTTGTATGACAAAAGTAAAAGATGCAACGATTCCTACGATTCCAGTACAGGCCCGCCTATCACGCTGGTTTGGTAGAAACTTAATACGTATTTATGCCTTTTTCGGATTTACATATTTGTTCATTCCAGTTGCCTACACATTTGCCTTTTCATTTAACGATTCAGGTAAAAGTAACTTAATCTGGAAAGGCTTTACTTTAAAAAATTGGCAAAACCCTTGCGGTGCTCCTGAGATTTGTACGGCCCTAGGTAATTCAATCAAAATTGGTCTTATAGCTACGATCTTTTCAACAATACTCGGGACAATGATCGCCTTTGCAATTGGTCGGTATGCATTTAAGGGTAGATCAACTTCTAACTTACTTATCTTTTTACCTATGGCAACACCTGAGATTGTTTTAGGAGCATCACTGCTTTCTCTCTTTTTAGTCTTTCAGATTAACCCAGGATTTTGGCCTACTGTCATTGCTCACGTGGTCTTTTGTGTCTCATTTGTTGTTGTGACAGTTAAAGCAAGAATTGCATCCCTTGATCCTCGATTAGAACAAGCAGCTATGGATCTATATGCAAATGAGTTCCAGACTTTTCGTCGAGTGACTCTTCCACTGGTTGCACCTGGTATTGCAGCAGCTGCCCTTCTTGCCTTTAGTTTGTCTTTTGATGACTTTATTATCACCAACTTTAACTCTGGAACATTGACGACCTTTCCTAAGTTTGTCTATGTCTCTGCTGCACGTGGTATTCCTGCGCAGGCAAATGTCATTGGTTCGGCGATGTTTTTCTTGGCACTTGCCATCGTTATCGCGGGTCAGTTGATTAGCAAAAAGACAAAAGTTACTAAATGACCAATCACGGAAACATGTATGGCCCTAACTTTACTTTTTTAGGAATTCCAGCCTGTGACCTAGATGATCCAAAAACCTATGCTGGCGCTGATGTCATTATTGTTGGTGCTCCAATTGATAGTGGAACATCTCATCGATCCGGCGCCAAATTTGGGCCACAGGCAATTCGTGGGGGAGATTATCTACCTCATGATGGTTCACGTCCCCATCTTGCACTTCGAACAGATGGTCTTAAAGATCTAAAGGTATTTGATGCTGGTGATTTGATGATGCCAGGTTCTGATTTAACTGCCTCGTTAGCTATTTTGGCTGAGGCTACTGAAAAAATTTCACGTGCAGGAATAATCCCAGTGGTTCTAGGTGGAGATCATTCAATTGCATCTGCCGATGTTGCAGGAATTGCTGCGCACAGAGGCTTAGGTAAGATCTCAATGATTCACTTTGATGCTCACGCTGACACAGGGGAGGATCAATTTGGCGCACTCGTTGGCCACGGAACTCCGATGCGTAACTTGATTAGCAATGGATTTGTTCGTGGTGATCGATTCTTACAGTTGGGTCTTCGTGGTTATTGGCCTGAGGATACAACTCTCAATTGGATGCGCGATCAAGGTATGCGCTCATATGAGATGACAGAGATTGCACATCGTGGATTAAATACAGTCTTGGATGAATCTTTTGCAACACTGATTGATGGTTGTGACGGTGTGTTTTTATCTGTTGATATTGATGTTGTTGATCCCGGTATGGCTCCAGGAACAGGCACTCCAGAACCCGGTGGAATGACAAGTCGCGAATTACTTGAGGCAGTACGCAGAATCTGTCTTGAACTACCGATCGTTGGAATAGATGTTGTGGAAGTTTGTCCGCCATTTGATAATGCAGATATCACGGCTATCTTGGCTAATCGCGTTGTTTTAGAGGCTTTGAGTGCAATTGCAAAACGAGGCAAAGGGAGCCCCTATTCGCCTACTCAGAATCTTCTCGACCGATAAACTGAGTTAATTAAGGTGTCAGGGGTATGGTCCATTATCCTAGGCAACTACTCACGTTAGGTTAATAATGCAATTTCTTGGAATTATCGCTTTTATAGTTGCGCTTTTGGTTTCAGTAATGATCCACGAATTTGGTCACTACATAACCGCAAAACGTTTTGGTATGCGAATTTCTGAGTTTTTTGTTGGGTTTGGAAAAAGACTCTGGTCAACACAGAGAGGTGAAACTGAGTTTGGAATAAAGCTCATTCCAGCAGGTGGCTACTGCAAGATTGAAGGAATGGCACCTAATGATCAGATGTTGCCAGGTGAAGAAGATCGTGCCTTTTACAAGGCAAGTTCTGGACGCAAACTAATTGTTCTTGGCGCGGGATCGTTTCTCCATTTTGTTCTGGGATTCTTACTCTTGTTCACACTTTTTGTAGGCGTTGGCACAAATCAAGTTCTTCCTGTGATCGGTGAGGTCGTTAAGGGCTCTGCTGCTGCCACATCAGGTATTCAAGTGGGAGATGAAGTTGTATCTATCGATGGAGTTAAAGTCACCGAATGGTACAAAGATGTTGAAGTCATTCGAAATTCAGAAGGTAAAGAGATCGTTCTTACCATTGATCGAGATGGCCAAATCATCACAGTTAGAACTGCTCCCCGTTTAACTGATATCGACGGTGAAAAAAGATATCTGTTGGGAATTGTTAATGAAGTTGGAGTAAAACGCTATGGATTTTTATCCTCCATTAGTAACTCTGCAAATGTCACTCAGAGCTTTCTGACCGAGAGCGTAAAATCACTATTAAGCCTGCCTTCAAAAATTCCGGCGCTGTGGGGTCAAACTGTTCGAGGCGAAGAGCGTGATGCAAACGGATTAGTTGGAGTTGTTGGAGTCGCACGAGTATCTGGTGAAGCTGTGGGAAGTGATCAACTCACTGTCCAAGAGCGCTTAGCGACTTTCCTATTGATTATTGCAAGTTTAAATATATTTATTGGAATCTTTAATCTGCTTCCAATTCTTCCTTTAGATGGTGGACATATGGCCGTTGCTATAGCCGATGAAATACGTGCACTCTTTGCAAGAATGCGCGGTCGACCTCGTCCTGCAGCAATTGATGTGACAGTTCTAACCCCTATTACAATGGTGGTTTTTGTCATACTTGCCTCATTAACGTTGCTACTACTTGTGGCAGATGTGATTAATCCTGTGGTTCTCAACCTGTAATGTGAGCGAATTTTCCAAAGTTAGTGCAGAATAAAGACATGGTTGATCTCGGAATTCCTAGTGCGCCACCGGCAACCCTGCACCCTCGCCGAAAAACAAAGCAGCTCAAAGTTGGCTCTGTTGGCGTCGGAAGCGATCACCCAGTATCTGTGCAGTCAATGTGTACAACATTGACCTCAGATGTAAACGCCACTTTGCAACAGATCGCCGAACTTACTGCCTCTGGATGCCAGATTGTTCGTGTTGCAGTTCCCAGTCAAGATGACGCCGATGCGTTAGCTCAGATTGCAAAGAAGTCTCAAATACCGGTGATTGCTGACATTCATTTTCAGCCGAAGTACATATTTGCAGCAATCGATGCAGGCTGTGCTGCTGTTCGTGTTAATCCCGGCAACATTAAACAGTTTGATGACAAAGTTAAAGAGGTTGCAAAGGCAGCCGGAGATGCTGGAATTCCAATTCGAATTGGAGTTAATGCTGGCTCCCTTGATCCACGTTTACTTGCCAAGTATGGAAAGGCAACACCAGAGGCACTTGTGGAGTCGGCTCTTTGGGAAGCATCTTTATTTGAGGAGCATGGTTTTTCAGATATAAAGATTTCAGTCAAGCACCATGATCCAGTGACAATGGTGAGCGCCTATCGTTTACTTGCGGCTCAATGTGATTACCCATTGCACTTAGGTGTGACCGAAGCTGGTCCTATTTTTCAAGGAACAATTAAATCTGCAACTGCTTTTTCAATCTTATTAGCTGAGGGAATCGGTGACACAATTCGTGTTTCACTTTCTGCTCCGCCAGTTGAAGAGATCAAAGTTGGAATGTCTATCCTTGAATCTCTAAATTTGCGTCAACGCAAATTGGAAATTGTCTCCTGTCCATCATGCGGGCGCGCACAAGTTGATGTTTATACATTGGCAGAAAAAGTCCAAGCCGGATTACAGGGAATGACAGTTCCATTGCGCGTGGCAGTTATGGGATGTGTTGTTAATGGGCCAGGAGAAGCTCGAGAGGCAGATCTTGGTGTTGCATCTGGAAACGGAAAAGGTCAGATATTTGTTAAAGGCGTTGTAATTAAAACCGTACCTGAGGCACAAATTGTCGAGGTTCTTATCGAAGAAGCGATGCGACTAGCAGAAGAAATGGAAGCCGCCGGGGTTGCTTCAGGGCAACCTTCAGTTGATATTCGATAGAGTTCTCACATGTTGAAAATGTCTACGCTTTTTTTGCGTACGCTTCGAGATGATCCAGCAGATGCAGAGGTTGCAAGTCATAAACTCTTAATTCGTGCCGGTTA
>WLEB01000041.1 GCA_009704505.1 Actinomycetota bacterium
GGTGAACTAGTTCTTGCTGCATAAAGTCTGATTAACTCACCTGCAATTTGTCGAACCGCTTTACGTGCACGGCTCTTTGCTTTTTGCCATTCACCACTTCCAATTCGGTGAATCGTTGGTGCCTCTCCGCCAACGTATTTAGAAACCTGTTCTAAGGTATCTGTGGGTACAAAGATGCGATCTCCGGGCTGGCCACGTTTAGCCGATGCATATTCAATGATTAAATATTCGCGCATTACTCCACCAACGCTTCGTTGCATTAACTCTACATAGCGACCGATCCCATGTTGTTCGTGGACAATGAAATCACCAGCTCTAAGCTCTAATGGATCAATGGCTTTCTTTCTCTTTGTTGGCAATCGTTCACTATCTTTAACGCTGCCTTTACTTCCTGTTAAATCTCTTTCCGTCATAAAGAAAATCTGATCAGATTGGCTTTCAAAGCCATGTGTGATGATCGAAGTTGTCACGTTGATCGTTGCCTTGGCGGGTGCGTCAACAAGGCTTCCGATGATATTGACTGGTAAATCTGCTCCTCGGAAAATTCCGGCATATCGTTCCAACATTCCATGGCCATGGGTAGCAAAAATAACTATTTGATTTCTCTCGAGCCCTTGCCGTAGAACGTCTATGGTTCTTTCGATGTCGCCGCGCATCGGGTCTATCGCGCTGTAATCTAGAAATTCTGTTCCCTCTACTAAATCACTTCCAAAAACACTCAACTCTGCTCTAGTTAAGCTCGCCTTTTCTATTTCATGGTTTAACTCATCCCAAGAAATATAAGTCTCTAATCCATGATTAATCGGTGCGACTGCTCCTAAAGCAGCATTTGACCAGGATGCATTGAGAAACTCTTCGTTAGTAGCAAGTAGATCATCTGCTCTTGATGCAATTCGCTGCTCATCTATAAACACGACCTGCGTACCTTTTGGAACTCTGGATAACAAAGTTTCTGTCTTTTCAATGAGCAAGGGGATTAGAGACTCCATGCCTTCAAAAACTATTCCCTCGCTGATTTTATCCAACATCTCCTCTGCGCCGACATATTTACTTTTCGCTTTCAGTGCACGGTTTTTGACATCTTCTGTCAGCAATAGCTCTCGGCATGGAAATATGGTGATGCTTGAATCGACAGGTTTTATTGTTCGTTGATCAGAAACTTCAAAGTAACTGATATCTTCTATCTCATCGCCAAAGAAATCTATACGAATTGGGTAATCACTTAAAGGTAAGAAAAGATCCACAATTCCGCCTCGAACCGCAAACTCACCACGCCGTTCGACTAAGTCAGTTCGAACGTATGCAAGAGATGATAAATGTCGAACAAGTTCTTCCATTGATTGTTCTTGGCCGACCTGAAGTTGTAAAAGCGGGGTAGAACCCAATTCGCTAATGATTCTGTGAATGACACCTCGTACTGGGGTCACAATAATTGGATGTTGTGTGTGCTTTTCTTTGAGGGCATATAGGCTTTTAATTCGCAGCGCCACAGTATCGCTGCGTGGACTCAATCGTTCATGGGGCAAAGTTTCCCAAGCAGGAAATTCAATGACATTGTCATATAGCTCTCGAAGTTCATTAACTAAATCTTCACTACTTCGACTAGAACTTGTAACGACCAACAATGGATGTTTTTCTGCGCGCGCAGCTAAAATAAAAGGAAATGTTGATGAAGGCCCAACTATTCGTTGCGCGCTTATGGATTGCTTAGACAGCAAAGGAATTACTCCTCGCATGTTCTGCCTCCAATGCCTTAAGGCCCCAACTTCTAACTACCCAGGGTTGGGCAGTCAAAAGGGGGCTAACAGTGCCAATTCTAATTGTTTTGATCGCTGGGACATACCTGAGATGATTAAGCAATGAACCAGAGCAAATTTGCCGCTGATGATGCTGGATTGCGCAGCGATGTAAGAAGGCTGGCAGATCTATTGGGGCAGACCTTGGTTCGCCAAGAAGGTCCTGAACTGCTGGAACTTGTTGAAGCAGTTCGAAAATCTGTCCGTAAAGGTTCTGGTGAAGAAGTTTTAGCAAACATCACCGATGAAGAGTCTGTGCAGTTAGCAAGAGCATTTAGTACCTATTTCAACTTAGCAAACGTTGCAGAACAAATTCACCGTGCTCGAGTACTTTCACATTCTCGTGCCACTGGAGGTTCTTGGCTTGTTCGAGCAGTTGATCGAATTGAAGAAGCGCTTTCGCAACAGACTCCCGGTCATCAACTCACTAAGGAAGAAATTACTCATTGGGTTAGTGAAATGTCGGTCCGTCCGGTCTTTACTGCGCACCCAACAGAGGCAGCACGTCGTTCTATTCTTAAAAAGCTAGGAGCAATCGCAGATTTACTGGATCAACCAGAGAATCCATCACAGCAAGACCGGCTTGCTGAAAACATTGATTTGCTATGGCAAACAGATGAACTGCGATTGGGTCAGCCCGAGCCTTTGGATGAAGCGTTAAATGCTCTCTACTACCTTGATGATTTATTCACACAAACTGTTCCAGAGGTTTTAAATGACTTTGCAAAAGAGCTAAGTCGAATTGGCGTGGTTGTTCCTGTAACTGCTCGTCCATTATCTTTTGGTAACTGGATTGGTGGAGATAGAGACGGTAATCCAAACATTACCGCTGATGTAACAACCAAGGCCATGGTTCTACAAGTTGGACATTCAATACGAGTAACAATTGCTGCCATGAATGAACTTCGCCAGATGTTGTCTGTTTCAACCAATATTGTCGGAGCAACTCCAGAACTAACTGCTTCAGTTGAAAAGGATTTCAAGAACATTCCAGAGTTTGAACCTCGATTTTTGCGATTAAACGCCGAAGAGCCTTATCGTCTAAAGGCAACGGCAATTGTGCACCGCTTAGCATTTACAAGAGATCGCCATGCAGTTGGTGCTCCTCACGTTGCAAACCGTGATTACGAAAACACCCAAGAACTACTAGCTGACTTAGTTTTAATGCGTGATTCATTACTGGCACATCGCGGAGAGCTAATTGCCACAGGCTTACTTGAGCGAACAATTCGAACAGTTGCAGCATTTGGAATAACCCATGCAACTATGGATATTCGGGAGCACTCAGATGCTCATCACAACCTTCTAAATCAAGTACTCGGCATTGACGGTTATCTATCCAAATCACATGAAGAGAAGTTTGACCTACTAACTTCACTGCTTGCAGAAAACAGCACATTTGATACTTCAAAACTTGATGCATCAGGCAAGCGAGTATTTGATACTTTTGTTGCAATCAACGATTTAATTGATCGATTTGGATCTCAATCTATTGAGACATACATCGTGTCCATGACTAAGGGAGCCGATGATTTAATCGCACCGATTGTGATTGCTCAACAAGCTGGATTAGTTTCACTCAAAGAAAAGAAAGCTCGTATTGGATTTGCACCCTTGCTAGAAACTGTTGCCGAACTTCGATCATCTGGGGAGATCCTTGACAAACTCCTTAGTAATCCGACATACCGTCAATTAGTTTCTCTGCGCGGAGATAAGCAAGAAGTAATGCTTGGATATTCTGATTCAAATAAAGATGCCGGTATCGCAACTAGCCAGTGGGAGATTCATCGCGCGCAGAGATCTCTGCGAGATGTTGCAAAAAAACATGGGGTTAAACTTTGTTTATTCCATGGTCGCGGAGGTTCTGTTGGTCGCGGTGGCGGACCAACTTATGACGCACTGATAGCACTTCCTTGGGGATCAGTTGATGGTGCAATCAAGATGACTGAACAGGGTGAAGTAATCAGCGATAAATACGCATTGGCTTCCCTTGCCAGAGAAAATATCGAACTCACTCTTGCTGCATCATTAGAGGCAACAGTTTTAAATCGTGGACCACGTCAGAGCAAAGAAGAGTTAACTGCCTGGGGTGATTGCATGCAGTTGATAAGTGATGAATCTTTCAAGCAGTACCGATCATTGATTCAACAGCCTGACCTGCCAGCGTATTTTTACGCATCTACTCCAGTAGAACAGTTAGGTGAAATGTTCTTGGGTTCACGCCCATCACGTCGTCCAGATGCATCAGGTGGCTTAGATTCCTTGCGCGCAATTCCATGGGTCTTTGGTTGGACTCAGTCACGCCAGATTGTTCCAGGCTGGTTTGGCGTTGGAACAGGTCTAAAGGCTGCACGCGAAGCTGGTCAGTCAAAGCTACTCAAAAAAATGCTTAAAGAGTGGCATTTCTTCACAACATTTATCAGTAATGTTGAAATGACCTTAGCTAAAACAGATCTAGACCTTGCACAACGATATGTAGATGCGCTGGTTCCTAAGGAACTTCATCACTTCTTAGATGAAATTAAGGAAGAGTTTGATCTAACAGTTTCTGAAATTTTAAGGTTAACTGGTGAAAAAACATTACTTGGTGATCAAGAGATTCTGGCCAGAACATTACAAGTGCGAGATGCCTATCTTTCACCCATCCATTTGCTTCAGATAAACCTTTTAAAGCGTGTGCGCGAGACAGATACTTCCGTTGATCCCGTTTTACGCCGTGCGCTACTGCTCACAATTAACGGTGTGGCTGCCGGTCTTCGCAATACTGGCTAAGAAATTAGGAAAGAAAACTTATTTAACTGTTGAAATTCTGTTGGGTTAATTCAAGTCCATGAGTAATAAGTGATTCAACAGCATCTGCAGAACGTGAAATAAACCCACCAAGCTCTTTTTGTTCAACTTTAGAGAAGGCCTTAAGGACAAAATCAGCTGGATCTTGCTCACCCATTGGTCGGCCAATACCTAAACGAACCCGGAAATACTCAGGTGTTCCAAATGCTGAAGTCAATGACTTTAAACCGTTATGGCCATTGTCACCGCCTGCAATCTTTGTACGGATTGCCGAAAATGGAATGTCTAATTCATCATGTAAAGCAATAATGTTTTGTGGCTCTACTGAATAAAAATTTGCAAGAGCCTTCACTGGTCCACCAGTTTCATTCATGTAACCCTTTGATTTTCCAAGAATTATTGAATGTGAATCTGCACCAACTCCTAATTTATAGGCGGCGATTTCAGTGCGAGATTTATGAGAAGAAAGTTTGATGGAATGTCGTTTGGCTAATTCATCAATAACCATTTGACCAATGTTGTGACGGGTGGCAGCGTATTGATCTCCTGGATTTCCCAGTCCAACTACCAACCACGTCATAACAACAAAGTCTAAGGCTTACACCCGTTACTTATCAGTCTTTTCTGCTTCAGCTGTCTCTGCTGGTGCTGCACCATCTGCTGCAGGAGCAACTACTACTTCTTCAACAACGGCTGTTGACTTCTCGGAAACGTGAACCACGATCATCTTTGGATCAGATGCTAATTCAACACCGGCAGGTAACTTCACATCCGCTGCGTACTTAGATGAACCTGATGCAAGTCCTTCAATATCAATTTCAAGGAAGTTTGGAATTGCAGATGCATCGACTCGAACTTCGATTGTGTTGTGAACATGCTCAAGAATTCCATCACGATCATGCTCACCAATAGAGTGAACAGGAACAGATACAACAACTTTCTCACCACGTCGAACTAGAACAAGGTCAATGTGCTCAAGGATCTGCTTAAGTGGATCGCGCACGATCGCTTTTGGAAGAGTGAGTTCATTCTTTCCATCGATAGAGATATCGAGAAGAACGTTTGCCTGCTTTAGCGCAATACCAATCTCGCGTGCTGGCAAAGTTATGTGTCGTGGCTTTTCACCGTGACCGTAGATAACTGCAGGAACTAATCCATCGCGACGTGCGCGACGTGATGCACCTTTACCAAATTCGGTACGTGTGGTGCCTGTGATCTTAATTTCTGCCATTTTTACTTCTCCTCATTACTCCGGTTACTTCGGTTTAAACACAAAGTTCCAGCAGGAGAAAAATCTCTTACCCGTCGATCACGGAAAGCTATTCGCTACCCTCGCCGGAACAGGGCAAACAGTATCTTCGCCACCTGCACTTAGGCAAATCAATCTGGACCGGCCAGAAATCTAGGTTAGGCCGGCCAGAATGCGGGGGTGGCCTACGAAAGATTTCAGATGTTATGAATGACCGTCGAAAAGACTTGTGACCGATCCATCTTCGAAGACCTCGCGAATTGCGCGAGCCAAGAGTGGTGCAATGGAAAGCACGGTTAAGTTATCAAACTTTTGATCTTCTGAAACCGGCAATGTATTTGTAATAACAACTTCTGATGCACGAGAGTTCTTGAGTCGGTCAACTGCGGCGCCACTAAAGACTGCGTGGGTTGCTGCAACGATTACATCTTTGGCTCCCGCTTCAAATAGCGCATCTACTGCCTTTGTGATCGTGCCAGCCGTATCGATCATGTCATCAATAACTACACATGTTTGACCCTGAACATCACCAACAACGCGACCAACAGTTGCCTCATTTGGAATACGCGGATCACGAGTCTTGTGAATAAAAGCGATTGGACAGCCACCGAGAAGATCAGACCAACGCTCTGCTACACGAACTCGACCAGAGTCTGGTGAAACAATTGTTAATCGTGATCGATCAACTTTACTGCCCACATAGTTTGCGAGCATTGGAAGTGCGAAGAGATGATCGACAGGACCATCAAAGAATCCTTGAATCTGTGATGTATGAAGATCTACCGTCATTAAGCGATCAGCGCCCGCGGTTTTAAAAAGATCAGCCATCAAGCGAGCTGTAATTGGTTCGCGTCCTCGGCTTTTCTTATCCTGTCGTGCATAACCATAGAAAGGTGCAACGACGGTGATTCGCTTTGCAGATGCACGCTTGAGTGCATCGACCATAATCAACTGTTCCATAATCTGTTTATTTACTGGAGTTGTGTGGCTTTGGATTACAAAGGCATCACAGCCACGAACAGATTCTTCGAAGCGAACAAAGATTTCTCCATTTGCAAAGTCATAAGCAGAAGTTGGTGTGAGGGGTATACCGAGTTCGGCAGCAACCTCATCGGCTAACTCTGGAAATCCGCGGCCGGCAAAGAGACGTAATTTCTTTTCGGACGTTAATCGGATTTCGCTCATTAATCTGCCCTTTCTTACTTCTTCTTTTTATCAGAAC
>WLEB01000042.1 GCA_009704505.1 Actinomycetota bacterium
CCAGATTTTGCAGAACCTAATGCATTTTTCAGACCATCTTGTGGATGACCTAGGCGAAAACCAAGCCCAAAGAAAATAACAAAAAGCAGCACAACTGCAATGATGCGATTTCGAAGACTTGAAAACATAACCTAAGGGTAGGTGATTAAGAGGCTTTATCTATGTAGATAGGCCGCTAACTAGCGCTTCTTCTTGGTTACCGGCTTTGTGGGTGCTGTTTTCTTAATCGCACTTGCCTGTCTTTTGGCCTCTTTTGCCTCAACTTCTCGGCTGATGTTTTCGATCCAGGCATTGATATCTAAATCTGCAGTCGTCTCAACTGGTTCCAACTCTTTGCCCTTTTCTATCGCCTTCTTGAAAGAGCCAACTGTAGAGCTAAGCATTTCCTTAATTGATTTAACCATAGCGAGTATGCCTCCAATATTTGGCAGATTAATTGATCCCTTGGAAAACGACAACTTCTTTTTGGTTTTTGCCTCGGTTGACTGAGGGGAATCTGTTGCAGCCACTGCAGTTAAATCTGACATACCAAGCATTAATCGGCTAGTTCGTGAATCTGGTCTGCCAGTTCCTCGCCACGTTGCAACTTCAATGACAGAACCAGTTGCCAATTTACCAATTACCAACTTCTGACCATCTGGTAGGTCAATGACCATTGGATTCTCAGATATAGCTATTGGGATATTTGTGATTGTTGGGTTCATTGTGTTTTCCTGTTTCTTTGTCATAGTTATGCACTCGTTGGTTCTTTGAATTCAAGCCCGATTTTGTCACCCAAATCATTCATGATCAGAGTGGGTATTGATGCACAAGCTCCGGATGAGATTGTGAACAAAAGTGAAGTGGATCCAATTACTTGAGTGCAGCTGTAGGCCTCCCCTGAAGATTTCTTAGTAAGGTAAATCGTTGCCTTAAATCCAGCACACGATGCTGCATCGATATTGCTTACCGTAACGGTTGATAATTTAAATCCGCTTCCCGTAAATTCCTGTGCGGCTGCAATATTTACTGAAGCATCACAGGTGCCGATAGAAACCTCACCACCACCTAATCCCACACTTCCTATGCCACCATCTTTACCGGGTGCACCAGGAGTTCCGGGCGCACCAGGAATTCCCGGTAAACCTGGATCACCCTTAACTCCTTGAGCACCGGGTACACCTTGTGAACCTGGCGAACCTGGCACTCCTGGCAATCCATTAATTCCATTTATTCCATTAGCACCTGACACACCTGCAGGACCTGGCTGACCATCGGCGCCAACTAATAAACCTAATACTTGGTTTAAGTTGGACTCTGTTATCGATGGAGAGCCTAAGAAGAAGTTGCCAATACCAACAGGTGCAGCTGAAAATCCTAAACTCATTCCGATTCGAGTAAATATCAAGAACAATGAAAAGAAGATTAGTTTCTTCATTGGGTCACCAGCCGCTCTGAATCTGCGACCTTGACCTGATTTGCTCTGGCCGATGAATCAAATACTGAACAGAAAAACCCATGGATAAAGAGAATCACGGCTGTGCTCAAGATCAGTAGCTTGCCCTTGGCCGTTACTTCTAGTGGCAAAGACTGAATATAAAAGAAAGTGACAAAGGAAACTGTGGCAATAACAATCATTTCAACGACAATGTAGCGCTGTGCATCTTTAAATGCTTTGATCACTGGTGAATCAAATCGAACCATTAAAAGCGCAAGTGGGGTTGTAAGAAGCACAGATGCAACGGCTGCAAATTGTAGAGATTGGGTCCAAACATAGACCGTTCCTGCTAAATACAGCCCAGCAAATGTAATCGTTCTAGGCGATAAAACTCTTGGTAAAACTAAGATTCGGATTTGATAGTTCTCACCAGTTTGGTGCAGATCTTTTACCAAGTAGCGATACAGGTGTATGCGTGCAAATATTACAACGCTTAGAAGCATAGGAATGAAGTAGGTACTAACAACAATTGGAGCAACCTGATCAACAAAGCTATTTGTTAATAGCTGTGCCACCAAGAAAACTAGCCCTCCCAGTAAACTTGCTACAACATCTGGCACAAACTTCTTGGCAAAATGAAAATAGTTGTCTTTATGCAATATATCTTGATAGAGACTAGAAAGAATGCCTGGGGCAAGCCAACCGATACCAACTGCAACCAAAGACATTACCGAGCGAACACTTGTAACGTTGCCACTGATACTTTGAGCAAATGCAAAACCAATAGCTGCAGTAAAACCTGAGAATGGATCGATCACGCCAATAACAGCTGCCAAGGCATAGAGTGCAAATGGAATTAAACTAACTCCCAAAATCAATGTGCTGTTTAGTCCTATGTATCCACCAAGAACTGCTGATGCAATTGGCAAAGTAGCCCAAGTAATCGGTGAGATCTTATGTAATAACTCTCCTTCCCGAACCAACTGGAACTTAAAGAGAGATTTATGAAGCTCTGCGATTGCACCTACTCTAAATTTTGCAAATAGGTTAAAAATGCCCGGCAAGTTCTCCACTGGCTTGGCTCGCAAGTACTCAATACGCTCATACTTTTGCATACGCATGATGGAAAGTGTTGAGATCAAAAAGATCAAGGTCAAAAGAATTAGAATCAACTTCGTTGGAACCTGAATCAGGTTGTAATCACTTAACTCAACAATTTTCACACCAGCCACAATTTTCTGCGGAACGTCAACGCCCGTCGTTACAACTGTATATACCCCTGATGCATATGAATCAGGGATCTGAACTGAGAAAACCACATAGCCTTTTGGATCTAATTTACTCTGGCGAAAATCAAGAGTTTCACCTGTTGTTGAGGCTAACTGGATCTTCCAGTTTTTAACTCCACTATTGCCGCCAAGAACAATATTGTGCTCTTTACCTTTTTCCCAGGTAAGAACAGGAATATCTGCAGCCTGAGCAGGGGCAATGGATATGGCGACGAAAGCCAGCAAAATACTGGCGGATAATTTATTCAACATTTCTCATCGCATCCAGAATTAGCCATATCCCAAAAAAGCTTGGCACTAGTAAAAACAATGCCTTTGGGGTTAATAAATTGCCAATAAAGGGGATGACGAAAAAGACCACACCTAAAATGTCATCAGCTTTAGGCTTTTGTGGATCTGGGGATTTATTTGCATCACCTTTGACTATAAACCCGTTTTCGATATCGCCACCAATGATTCGGTGAGAAAAAACTGCCACATTCTCACCATTAAATCGCTTAGCTTGATAGGCAATGACATCGTCAACCTGTGGTGCTTTTCTTGTAATAGGCATAGTCACGATTACATCTCCCGTGCTAATTGCTGGCGCCATTGACCCTGTTAAAACAATTCGTGCTTTGACATTTCCAGTAAATGAAAGTCCAGCAAAAACCATGAGCGATATTGCTAGGGCGTAACCAGAAAAACTCATAACTTTCTTGACCCGAACATACTTTTGCTGAGTTGCCACACCTTGAGGCTCTGGTGCTGCATCTACTAGTTGGGCTGCCACGATCTCTTGGACTCCTTGGTTAGAGATGAATACCGATCGTACTTCACCTGCAGATGTCAACGAAACAAGAATGTTTGAGTCAGCTTCTAGGGATGAACCTTGAAGCCAAATCTGGCTTGAAGGTTCATCTTCGAAGATAGGTTGTTGTAACATTAATGATTGCTCCCTAATTTAAACATCGACTAATTAAGAAACAATCAGCAGTTGTTACCTGTAAGCGCATCTTCTTGAGTTTCGATAATAATTTTAGCCACATCATTCGCGGCTAAAAGACCGTTAGAAATTGTGAACTCAAGGGATTGGTCGGTTTGAGATCCTGTAATATTACTTCCAGTAGAGGTAAAACATTTTCTGCTTTTGCTAGGAGCTACAGACCCTGATCCAGTCCATGTTGCAGCAACTAGCGACACATCCGATACTAATGTTTGAGCACTTCCAGTACTTCCAAAACTGCTCAAAACAAAGTTAACACCCTCGCATTCTTCTGGAATATCTGTAATTACCACTCCACCTAATTTAAAACTAGATGATTCTTCTGCAAATTGTACTGAATACTCGACCCACGAGTCTGACTTGTCTCCTGCTCTGAATTTACCTGAACTTCCATCTTCAGGAACAAAATAGATTGAAGAGGATCCATTTGCTGAGGCAAGTGACGAATTAATTGTCGTGGTAGCCGTAGGGGAAGTTACCCACCACCCTGAAATAGTTGAGGAGCGAGAGGTCCACCTAGGGACCGAACCATCTTTCGAGTTAATTGTTTGTTTATTTGTACTTATGCTACCACTTGAAGGGACTAGAGAGTTGGATGATTTAGGAATGACAACTCTAATTTTATAAACACTTGATGTATTTGAGTAAGAAGATGTTGGGGCAACGGTAACGCTCTGACTTCCACCACAATAAACAGTTTGGGTTACTCCTTGTCCAAACTCCGTTGTGCCTTCCGGCGTATTAAGAGTTATGTTTGCCGCAAATGTTGAGCCAAGCCCAAGCACAGCAATGATTAGACCAAACCCCATCCAAACACGGGAGGATTTCTTGCCACGTGGACTACGTCCCTCGGAGCTGTTTAGGTTTAGTAATGACATTTTTTCCTTTGTCCTTTTCGGGTTTGTTTTTCTTAGTTTGTTTAGATTATGACTCGCGTGAAACAAGTGTTATGTAGCTAATTGCTGAGGGTGCATCATCAAATAGAATGTCGTAACGACTATTACCAATAGGGAAATCCGTTACTTGAAAACTTATAGTGCTCCCAGTGCAAGTTATTCCCCTGTAAGTTGGCTCCGCGCCTTCACGTAACTCAATGGCTTGTATGTCGCTACCAGGTGTGGGGATGTTAGGTTGTAGATCACCACAGCTATAAGCCGTAGGCGTAGGAGCGGTGTTAAAGATTTGAACTTCAAAAGTCTGATTGCCACATCCATTCACTGCCGGCATTGAATCGGTTGCAGCAGCTCTTAACACAGGGTTAATGTCTTCGATCACTAGTTTTTCCAAAAAGAACGTTGGTGACGGGGTTGCATCTCCAACCACCCTCATCTCAGTAATTGGGACAATATCAATATCGGTATCGCACGCTGCGGCCAGAGTTACGCCCTGACCTAGAGAAATGCCGTCCCCGCTGTTGATTTCAACTGTTGTTGTCGCAAATGCAGAGCCGATGCCAAACACTGCCGCCACAAAGCCAAGGGTGATGTATCCCTTCGATGACTTCTTGCGTTTTGGCGCAGGTGAAGTCGAATCTTCGAAACGTAGTATTTCCATGCTCACTCCTTAGTTATTACTTAGAAACCGCAGTGGTTTCTGTTAATGAGAAGTAAAGCAGTGTGTTGTTATTTAGTCACCCAAGGGGTGATGAAAAATGGGTAATAACCGCACGCTATAAAGCTGTGCTTTGAATCGTTAAATTAGTGATATCCCGAGCTAACTGAGCTGGTTTTGTAAATACGATTTTGTAAATTCCTATCGAGTTATCAAAAGTCATTGTGCGATATAGGTCAGCAGTCCTTAAGCCAACAACGCCAGATGAGCTGACTTGAAAAACAAGTTCAGATTCTGCAGTATCTCCAACCTGGCATGGACTTTCTGAGCAAAGCTTTGATTTTCCATCGATGCGATAGATAGGCAGTGGGTTTAATCCTTGATCAATCGCTTCGATTGTAAACTGAGTTGATTTACATTGCGCTGCATTTAAACCTTGGATTGTGATTCCAGTAAGAGCTGATAGCCCCGCTGGAGCGCCATATTGCCCAGTTGCACCGGAAAGAAGGTTGAGTTGTATCCAAGAGTCACAAACTTTAAGCGTGAACTCCCCTTGACCAAATTCAACTTCGCCCGCAGAACTTCCAATTGAGATATTTGATGCAAGTGCGCTGCCCAGAGAGGCAAGAGCAATTACGCCAGCCCCTGCCAATGCACGAACCGCGCGACCCTTAGGTGCTCGTTTCATAGCGCTGCATTACTAAGCGTTGTTAACTGTTTCAACTGTTGCTCGTCTAACAATCTGGCCATTTATATTCACAATGGTTGCGGTGGAGTCCAGATAAAAAGTTACATCGGCCGATTGCGTACTAAGCGGTGTGCCGTCATACATAGAGACGCCAGAAACATTCAAGTTAACATTTGCCGCCATAGTGCCTGTAATTGGCTGGCCATAGCCGGTTAAGTAGGTAAGACCTAGCTCGGTTGGCTCCGTGATATTTGATGTGGGGGCTAGTTTTGGAATGATGACCTGTAAAACCTTTGCTTCAGGAGTAGTGCCAAGTACTAACTCAGCACTTGTACCATCGATTAATCGGAGGCGAAGTTTTCTACCACCGCAGTTTTCTAGATTTAAATTAGAGATTGTGGCGGTGCGAATTCTAAAGAAACCATCAGAACTATCCGTTGGTGATGGGTTTGCATGCCACTCTTCACCCAGTGCGATAAAGACATTTTCATCACAAGCAATTGCCTGCTGGGATCCCTGACCAAATTCAAGGGCGCCGGTGCCAATAGTCACACTGGCTGCATAGGTGGAAAGTAAAAA
>WLEB01000043.1 GCA_009704505.1 Actinomycetota bacterium
GCCGCGTGTTCGCGCTCTTCGTTACCGTTGTTATTCATACGTGGAGCTAAGGGGATTTGAACCCCTGACCCCCTGCATGCCATGCAGGTGCGCTACCAGCTGCGCTATAGCCCCTTATTTCTAGAATGTAGGTTTTCTAGATTTCTAACAAGTGCTGACCTTACCGTATCTGCGCTAGCGAATTTATGCAGGAGTAGCGCCGCTTTCTTCGCCAAAGACGGGTTCTGGAATAGATCCTGCATTATGTTCAACTAAATGCCATTGACGTGGATTGCGTTCTAAAACTGACCACGATGCATTTGATAGCCCACCGATTACTCCCCAATGAGACATTGGAAGTTGAAGTAAAGATCCTAAAATGCATCGAGCAGTTCCACCATGAGTTGTAACAACTAGAACTTGATCGGTTTTGTCAGCTAAAGCTTTTGTAATTGCGCGAATTGCTCGGGCTGCGACTTCACTTCTTCGTTCACCAGTTGTTCCGGCAGGATTATCTTCACCATCAATCCATCGAATGAAATTCTGCAAATCCTCCGCGCGATTTTCTGCGCCTGTTTTACCCTCCCAATTGCCGCCATTTGTTTCGCGTAGATCAACTTCTATCTCTACTTTTAATCCAGTCAAGTTTGCAAGGGCTTGAGCTGTATCTTTTGCTCGTCCTAGATCACTTGAAATGATCGCAGTTGGATTCATTCCAGCCAAAATCTGTGCTGCATGCTTTGCTTGAAATCTTCCAACTTCATTTAATTCAATATCAGAGTGGCCTTGGAAACGGTTAACAACGTTCCAATCAGTTTGTCCATGGCGCCACAAAACAACGCGATTACCTGCCATGGGCGGCTGCATTCTTTACGGCTTCTAGTTCAATACGAGGACAGTCATTCCATAAGCGATCGAGCATGTAGTACTTGCGCAGTTCTGTGCTTTGAACATGAACAACTAAATCTGAGTAATCAAGAAGGATCCATTCGGCGCCATGTTCACGGCGCAATGGCTTGTCACCAATTGCGGCCAGCTGCCGCTCAACTTCATCTGCAATGGCATCGACTTGAGCTTCATTATTTCCGGTAGCAATGAGAAAAACCTCACTTAGAACTAACTGTTCAGACAGGTCTAATGCAATGACATCATCTGCGATTTTATCGATTGCAGCTTGAGCAGCGACCTGAGTGATTTCGAAAGTTCTTTTACTTATAGTCATAGAGGTTATTCTCTCTTATAAATGCAGCCACCGATGACGAAACATCTGCGCTACTACCTTGGCGAATAGAGGTGGCAGCAACATCAATTGCTCCAATATCGGTGCCATCGCCAGAAAAACCAGGCCTTTTAATCACTAAGAACTCAACTAACCCCTTGAGATCATCAATTCGATGCCATTGATCCAATTTTTCTGCTGCATCCTGTCCAATTATCAGAACGATGTCATCCTCTGGATAACTCTGTTTGATCGCTTCCACTGTATCTATTGCATAACTTGGTCCCATACGAAGAATCTCGATGGGATTAACACTTACCTTTGCGGCAACATCTGGTTGTAAATCTTTTAACGCTAGCTGACACATCTGTCTTCTATCGCCAGGTGATGCAACTGGTGCATCTGTGCGCAAGAGAGGTTGTCCTGCCGGAACAATAAGAAGTTGATCAACTAAATTGTTTTTTATGACTTGAGTGACAACATGTAGATGACCCGCATGAATTGGGTCGAATGTTCCCCCGTAAATTCCTATTCGGGCCAAAGCGTTATCTGTCTAAGCGAAGGACTAAATATAGAAGTACTGAAAAAATACCAAATGTAATAATCCCAAAAGTTAAAGGTGAGGCGGGAAGTTCGCGTGTGATTTCGCTAGCAAGATTTATCATGCGTACATACTACTACTTGCTACCGCTGGATCTGCCTGAAGTTCTTGCGCCAGTTCTATTAACCGCTGTGGTGCTAGTTGGAGGGTAGTTCTTTAGCAAGTAAAGCCTTGAACTGGTCTTCATCAATTATCGCTACGCCAAGTTCCTGTGCCTTAGCTAACTTGGATCCGGGATCAGCGCCCACCAAAACATAATCAGTTTTCTTGGAAACAGATGATGAAGCTTTGCCTCCATGGTCGGCAATGGTTTGAGCAATGCCATCTCTAGTGAAACTATTGAGGCCACCTGTTACAACAAAAGTTAAGCCAGCTAAAGTTTGAGGAAGTTTTTGAGTTGGAGTATCAATCATTGCAACACCTGCTGCGCTCCACTTACTGATAATTACCTTATGCCAGTCAATTGAAAACCACTCCACAATAGATTCTGCAATCGTTGTTCCGACGCCATCTATTTGAGCAAGTTCAACTGTTGATGCATTAGAAATCTTCTCCATCGATCCCAAAGAGCTAGCTAAGGCTTGTGCTGCCGTTGGTCCAACGTGGCGAATAGAAAGTGCAACTAGTGTTCGCCAAAGAGGTAATTTCTTAGCCTCATCCAGCGCCGCTAAAAGCTTGTCGATGTTTGCAGCAGGTGAACCATCTTTCTTTGTGAAAAACTCTGAACCCATCAGTTTTTCATGGGTTAAATCAAAGAGATCTGATTCATCTTTAATAATCTTTGCATCAAGTAGTGCGCTGGCCGCTTCATAACCTAAAACATCAATATTTAAGGCAGCGCGTGAACCAATGTAATAGATTCTCTCTCGCAACTGTGCTGGGCAACTTTGTATATTTGGACAGCGAATATCAACGTCACCTTCTGTCATTGCCCGCAGTTTGGTTGAACATTCTGGACAGTGCGTAGGCATAACAAAAGCTTTTTCCTTACCGGTTCGTCGATCAATTACTGGTCCTAATACTTCAGGAATTACATCTCCGGCTTTTCGAATGACAACAACATCTCCGATGAGTACGCCTTTGCGGATGATCTCCTCGCTATTGTGAAGAGTTGCATGAGTAATTGTTGAACCGGCAACTTTCACAGGCTCCATAAATGCAAATGGAGTGACACGTCCAGTTCGTCCAATACTTACCTTAATGTCCAGCAGTTTTGTCGTTACTTCTTCTGGTGGATACTTAAATGCGATTGCCCATTTTGGCGCCCTGGATGTATATCCAATTTTCTCTTGGTCCATCAGCGAGTCAACTTTGATGACAACGCCATCAATCTCATGTTCTACGTCATGGCGATGCTGTGAATAGTAATCGATGAACTTTTCTACTTCTTTTCGAGTTGATACAACGGAAAAGCGATCACTTGTCGGTAGCCCTAGTTTTTTGAGTACTTCATATGCCTGACTCTGTGAATCAAAACCAATGCCCTCACGTGCACCGACCCCATGGACAACTACCGACAAGGGCCTAGATGCACTAACGCGTGGATCTTTTTGGCGCAAAGAACCAGCAGCTCCATTTCGTGGATTAGCAAATACTGATTTGCCTGACTCTTCTAACGATTCATTGAGTTCGTGAAAGGCTGCAAGTGGAAAAAAGACTTCACCGCGGATTTCAATCAGAGAGGGAAGGCTTTCACCTTCTAATGCATGCGGCAGATTCTTAATAGTTTTGACGTTGAGAGTTACATCCTCTCCAGTAACTCCATTGCCTCTCGTTAATCCTCTGACAAGTTGGCCATTTTCATAGGTTAAATTGATCGCCAACCCATCGACTTTCACTTCACATAGATACTGTGGTGATGGGACTTCTTTTTCAATGCGATCAAACCATGCCGACAACTCCTCTATATCAAAGGCGTTATCAAGACTCATCATCTTTTCAATGTGATCGCGCTGTTCAAATTGAGTGGAAAAGCCCCCGCCAATATGTAGCGTAGGAGAATCGGCTTGGCGTAGCTCGGGGTTTTTATCTTCGAGTGCTTGTAACTGTCTTAATAGTTCATCAAACTGGGCATCAGAGATAGTTGGTTGATCTAAAACATAGTACTTAAATTGATGGTCTCGGATTTCATTGATTAACTCTGTGATTTGGTGGCGGGCTTTGCTTGTCATAGACCTAATTCAACAATCACTCAGTCTGACAAATCGTTGCAGAACCAACTACACGATCTCCGTCATAGATAACCATTGCTTGGCCTGTTGCTAAACCAAGAAGCGGCTGCTTTAACTCTGCGACAAGTAATGTTCCATCAAAATAATATGTGCACGGCAAAGCTGCGCCATGCGCCCTTACTTGAACAAATCCCTCTTGCGCTGTACTACTTACTTGCGGTCCACACCAAACTGGACGTTCACCTCGCATTGTTGTAATTGCTAAATCTTCACGTGGTCCTACAACAACTGTGTTGCTAACTGGTTCAATTTTTAAAACAAATCGTGGAGATCCATCTGAGGTTGGAACCGTAAGTCCTAAACCTTTGCGCTGGCCGATTGTGTATGTGTAAGCACCTTTATGTTCGCCAATTTTGTTGCCATCTTGATCAACAATTGGACCAGTCTCACTTCCCAATCGATCACGTAACCAACCAGCATTATCTCCTGAAGGAACAAAACAGATGTCGTGGCTATCTGGTTTTTGTGCAACTGCTAATCCGCGCGCCTCTGCTTCTTTACGAATATCAACTTTGGTCGTATCTCCCAGTGGAAATATCGCACCAGCAATCTGCTCAACAGTTAACACCGAAAGTACATAGGACTGATCTTTTGAATGATCAACGGCGCGGTGAAGAGTCTTTCCGCTTTCGCTAATTTGGGTTCTTGCATAGTGGCCAGTTACAACACCATCAAATCCCATTGAGCGGGCACGATCTAGAACTGCTGCAAACTTAATTTTTTCGTTGCAACGAAGACATGGGTTAGGTGTTCTTCCTGCGGCATATTCAGATAGAAAATCCTCCACAACGCCGTCATGAAACTCTTCGGCCATATCCCAAATATAGAAAGGAATACCAATTACATCTGCCGCTCTTCGCGCATCATGTGAGTCTTCAATTGTGCAACAGCCGCGAGCACCTGATCGATATTTCTGAGGGTTTGCAGCCAATGCAAGGTGCACACCAATAACATCGTGACCGGCTTCAACAGCGCGGGCAGCAGCTACCGCCGAATCCACTCCACCACTCATTGCTGCAATTAATTTCACTTTAAGTTAGCCGCCCGTCCTCGCATAATTACATCAGGTAGCACTGACACAATGAAATCTAGATCAGCCTTTGTACTTGTGGAGCCGAAGGAAAATCTCAAAGATGATTGGGCGCTTTCTTCGGTGTGACCCATTGCCAACAAAACATGACTTGCCTCGTGCACGCCGGCGCTACATGCAGATCCAGTAGATGCCGAAACTTGCGCACTATCTAAAAGCAATAGCAACGTATCACTTTGTGTACCTGGAAAAGTGATATTTACAATCCCGGGCAATCGCTCTGCGTTTTTTCCATTGACGATTACATCTGGAAACAATTTCTCTACTATAGAAATAAACTCATCCCTTAAAGCGATAACGCTTTCTCGTGGATAGTTATCTTCGGCCGCTGCTGCAAATGCCACGATGCTTGGGGCGTTAAGGGTTCCACTTCGAATCTCTCGCTCTTGTCCCCCACCGTGAAGTAATGCCGGGATCTCTACTGCTCGACGCAAAATTAGTGCACCGATTCCTAGAGGACCGCCGATTTTGTGAGCACTCAAGGTCATTGCATAGACACCAAGGTCGGCAAAAGAAAGAGGTGTTTTCTTAAAACTTTGCACTGCATCTGTATGAACAGGAATCTGCCCTGCCAAAGCAACAACTTCTGAGATTGGTTGAAGAGTTCCGGTTTCATTGTTGGCATGCATGACAGAGATAACTGCGATCTCGTTTCGATGCTTATTGATAATCTTTTCAAGAGAGTTCAAATCAATAACGCCATCGGCTGTCACATCAACTGTAATCAGTTGTGCACCTTCATGATCTGCAAGCCATTGAGCCGGATCTAAAATTGCATGGTGTTCAATTGCTGAAATCACCACGATGTTTTTTCCTTGAGCTTTGCCTTGCCAAAATAAACCTTTAAGAGCAATGTTGTTTGCTTCTGTTCCAGATGCAGTAAAAATCACTTCACTTGGCAGGCAATTAACCTGGCGGGCAATAGCTTCTCTGGCATCTTCTAGCGATTTTCTCGTTGATCTTCCATGAGTGTGCAAACTAGATGGATTACCAAGTACTTGCATCTGCGACGAGATAGCCTTAAAAGCTGCAGGCGACATTGGTGTCGTTGCAGCATGGTCTACATAGATCGAAGGCACGGGCCTAAGTCTAGGACTTGTGGGCTTTTACGCCTTCCGTTGCCTTAGGCAGTACGGCAAA
>WLEB01000044.1 GCA_009704505.1 Actinomycetota bacterium
CGCCTCTTGCCCGTTATTTCGAATTAAATTTTGAACAACATCGGCCATCATGTCCATTGGCAGTGCAGAAAGATTTGGCATTCCACCAGCTAGGGAAACAATCTCTGGTCTAGATGCAACAGCAAAGAGCGAGCGGATCTCACTTGGCTTCATATGGGCTGCGCGGCTTGCATAGCGCTGCTCCAGGTTTTGAGGCGCGCCCGTTGAAAAGCGTTGCGTTATCTCCGACATCCTCTAAGTCTGCCACACCAACAGGCCAGCTTGGATCTGTATTAGCGGCGGATACCCGCGTTACGAAGGTCTGAAATCTTTAACGTTCCAGTCTTTGCATCATCTTCGGCAGCTAAATAAAGCCGCTGTATCGCAATTACTAAGGCCTCTGCCACAGTGTCTCGAAACTCTGGGCGCGATAAACGATCAATATCACCGGCATTGCTGGCATAACCTAAATCGATACGAACAGTTGGCGCAGTAGTTAATCGAAGTAAATCCCATGTCTTTGCATGTGTTCGACAGTTTGTTAGATCTGTGCGGGCGCAGATTTCGCGCTGAACTAAAGAGGCAAAGCGCTCGCCAACAATGGAGTGAACACCATGGGCGTCACTGCCGTAAAAATAAGTTGCAGCCCCGTGTGCTTTATCGTTGGGATAAGAATCAGTATTGAGCGAGATCATTAAATCGGCGTTACTGCGATTACTAAAAGTAATTCTCTCTGATTCTGTGGGTGAGTTATTTACACCTCTAGTTAAAAATACAGAAGCACCCAGTGCCAGCAAACGTCCTTCGGTACGAACAGCAACATCGTAGATAAGTGCGTCATTTGCCTGTGGATCTAAAACAATTACTTTATTTGCCAAAGCAGGACCACGAAGTTGTTGAGTTGCATTTTGCCGAAGAGTAGAGGGAACACCACCAGAGACAACTCGTGTTAATCGAATCAAAGCAATCATTGTTGCCGGACCACATTTACCATCAACGGTTTCACCGACTGATTTTTGGAAATCCTTTACAGCCGCTTCTGTGCGATTGCCGAAAATTCCATCAACTCGGCCGCAATCAAAACCCATCTCAGTTAACCGTGCTTGTAGTGCTGCAACATCATCACCGCGCATTAACGGGGTAGCTTGCAGATACAAAGATCTATCTCCCAGTTTCCAGCGCGCCTCTTCCATTGCGCGAGCTGTCACCTCATCAACAAAGCCCGTGACATCTAAACCACGGGCTTGTTGAAAGGAGCGAATCTGAGATTCGTTTAAATCAGACATCAAATTAAGCGATAAAGCTTTCTAGTTCCTTCAAGATTGCAGGCTTTGGCTTTGCGCCAACAATTGTCTTTACAACCTCACCATTAACAAAGACATTCATTGTAGGAATTGATGTAATTCCATACTTGAGTGCAATTGCTGACTCTTCATCTGTATTTAACTTTACAATTTTAATTTTTGAACCATACTCATTTGAAATATCTTCAAGAATTGGACCAACCGCGCGGCATGGGCCACACCACTCTGCCCAAAAATCAACCAATACAGGTGTGCTGCTCTTTAAAACCTCTGCATCAAAATTAGCTGTTGTTACCGCACTTGTTGCCATGTCGTTCTCCTTGGATCTCGTATTACCTACTCTTCACACTGTGTGAACTACCTGCTTTTAAACTTCTAATTCTTACCCGTGCTTATTGTCGAAACTCTACTAGTGAGCCAAGAACTTCTCAGCATCTAATGCTGCGGCACAACCCGAACCCGCTGCCGTAATTGCCTGGCGGTAGGTGTGGTCAACTAGATCACCGCAGGCGAAAACACCCTTTTGGTTAGTTCGAGTTGATCGTCCTTCAGGAACCACATAACCCTCTGCATCCAAATTAATCTGTCCAACAATTAACTCGCTGCGCGGAATATGCCCAATTGCAACAAACAAACCAGTAAATGCCCCTTCACTGACTGTGCCATCAACAGTATTGCGCAGCTTTAAACCTTCTACTTTGTCTGCGCCAAGAACATCGATTACTTCCGTGTTCCACAAGAATTCAATCTTAGGATTTGCCTTGGCACGATCGGCCATAATCTTTGATGCTCGAAGTGAGTCGCGACGGTGAATTAAAACAACTTTATCTGCAAAGCGAGTTAAGAAAGTCGCCTCTTCTACTGCGCTGTCTCCACCACCAACAACTGCAATTGTTTGTCCTTTAAAAAAGAAACCATCACATGTTGCACACCAAGAAACTCCGCGCCCTGATAAACGCTTTTCATTTTCTAAACCAATTTCGCGATAAGCACTTCCCGTTGCAAGAATGACAGATTTAGCTTTTACTGTATTACCCGATCCATCTTTAAGAATCTTAATCTCACCCGTTAAATCCATTTCAACAATGTCATCGGTAACTAGTTCGGTTCCAAAACGCTTTGCCTGCTTGCGCATACTGTCCATAAGATCAGGACCCATCACACCATCTGTAAATCCAGGAAAGTTTTCTACTTCAGTAGTATTCATAAGCGCGCCACCTGCTGTAACAGATCCTTCATACATCAGCGGCTCTAACTGCGCGCGCGATGCATAAATCGCTGCGGTGTAACCGGCAGGTCCAGAGCCAACGATGACAACGTTTCTTACTTCACTCACAACGACTCCCTAAATCTGACCTGTGTTTTTACAACCCGAAATCTAACCTGTTTATTCCTGACTTGCTTATTCCTGCTTATTCCAGACCGCTCTTGCGCCTTGTAATGGAACTACCTAGATGTCGGATCATTGAGATCTCCTGCACTCCAACTGCCTTACCCGCAAAAATAAAGCTTATAAATGCCACAATCATTACAAGTAATAACTCCCCCGCGCGCTGGATTGGAGTGAGCTCAAATCCAGACCACGAGATGTATTCAACAATGGCAAACAACGGCAACATCACAAGAAATGCTGCAACAAACAATCGCAAATGTTGACCTGCAAACTCACGCAGTTTCAATGGGCCGATATGTTTTTTAAGAAGTGCCAAAGTGACCCATAGACCAACCAAGTAACTAATTGAAAAAGCTACTCCTAGGCCAACTGTTACCCATTGGTTTTCCAAGAAATACAAGAAAAAGTAAGAAAGCCCAACAGAGACAATATTGATTATCAAAATTGAAAGTACTTGAGTTTTCGTATCTTCAAAGGCATTAAAACCGCGAATTAATATTAAATTGATAGAAAAAGCAACCAATCCAAAACTCAACGCTGATAAGACATAGCCAATATAGCGAGCATCACCGATTGGAATTCCCATAAAGATAACCTCTGTAATAAGTGGCCCGAAAAGTAAAAATGCAACGGCGCTTGGAATGGTAATTACACCAACTAATCGAATAGCTCGAATAAGTTGAGATTTAACTTCTTCAGGTTTGCCATCTAGGGCTAGCTTTGAAATATGAGGCAAAATCGCTGTAATGATTGAAATTGTAACTATCGAGTAAGGCAACAACATTACAAAGTAGGCAAAGGTGTATGGGGTGTAACCAACACCATCTGTAATTCCCTCTTGCGCGCTTCGCACAGCGGCAGATGTTGCAACATTGACAGTAACTAAGTAACCAAGTTGAGAGATCAAAATATAAATCAAAGTCCAACCTGCCAAATTGAAAGATTTACCTAAACCATGAACGCCAAACCTCGGGCGAATTTTTATCCCTAGTTTTTTCACAACAGGTACGAGCACAAGAGCTTGGACAACAACAGCCAAAGTTGTTCCCCAGCCCAAGATTTGAACTTGTTGAGAAGTGATGTTGGCGAGGTTGACTCCAGGAGAAAAAATCAAGAATCCTGCAAAAAGTACTATTCCAACTAGGTTGTTTGCAATCGGTGCCCACATCAAAGGGCCAAAAGATCCTCGCGCATTAGCCACTTGTCCCAGCATTGTAAATAAACCTAAGAAAAAGATTTGAGGAAGACAGTAACGAGTAAAGGCGATTGCAATATCTTTTTCAACTTCAAAGCCTGGAGTGAAAAACTCAGGTGCGTATAGGCGCACCAATGCTGGGGCAAAAAACATTCCCAATGTAACAAGTGCAATTAAGATCAAAGAAATCGTTGTAATAAGCCTGGAAGCAAAACTATCGCCACCATCTTCGTGATCAAAAGATCTAACTAACTGAGGGATAAAAATCGCAGTTAGAGCGCCGCCAACAAGTAAGTTGTATAAAATATTTGGCATCGTGTTTGCAACGTTGTATGTGTCTGCAAGCAATGTGGTGCCAAGAACTGCAACAAGTAAAACTCCGCGGATAAAACCTGTAATACGAGAGATAATTGTTCCAAGAGCCATTACTCCGGAGGCCCGGAAAAGTTCATTGGATTTCATTTACTCTTCCTTCTAACGCGCCTAACACTTTGTGCAACACCTGCCAATAAGAGAAGTATGGCCGCTCCCGTTGTAAACCAGGCCACACGCACATCGATAACAGATGAATTAAGGGTTAAAAACGCTTCAGGGACAATCTCTACCCCGTCTTTATCGGTTATGTATGCAGAGACAACGGTTTGGCCAGGGGCAATAACATCAACACCCATCTCTAACTGAACCTTTGACTTAGGTGCGATTACAACATCTTTGAAACTTTCTACAACCATACGTGAATTAATAGGAACCATAGAAACATCAACAGTTACTTCTGCGTCAAAATCATTAATAATGGTTACCGGTAGTTTTACAAAAGAAGTTGTAACTTGGTAGTTACCACTATTTATTCGCAGTTTATTTACTACCTCATCAACTGCCTCTGTTGCATTTGAGGTAAAGAAAGCACGTGACTCTCGATCTATATTTGGTGATAAAAGCTGAGCTAACCTTGCACGAAGGTTAGACACCTCTTCAGATGTAACCACCCGAGAAAGACGAGTCAGAGCTCGACGATTTTCGCCATAAATCTTGCGCTCTGTAAAACTTAGCCGTGATTTTCCAACGCTCCAACTATGGTCAGTATCTGCCGTTACTGAACGGCCCAGCAGGGTTTCTAACCGTGCTTTACCAAATAAAACATATTGTGTTAATTCACTGGGCGCTAAAATCTTTGTTAATTCAATATCAGGATTTCCATAAGCTAGAGAGATAACTTCATTGCGTGCAGTAACAACCTTTAAACGATCTAACCAAGAAAGTGCTGCATCTCCTGCCGCCGGATCTTCATCGCTCAAAACTTTGTACTCAGTTGTCATTGCAGTAATTGCATCAATGAGTGCGGCATCAATTACCCATGTTCGATCACGCACCATAGATCTAAAAACTAACTGTCCAAGCTCTCCAGATGGAAGCAGTGATTGAGCAAAGGAGTCATCTCGAAACTCACCAGTAAAACTCTGGTTTAAAGGCGCAGTTATGCGAACAATCTCATTTGATGCCTGTGCATGCGGTGCAAAGACCACTCCAGAGGCAAGTACAGAAAAAGCTAAAGAGAGAGAAAAACGCATCGCTATCTTTTTCATGGCGTAATCCCGGCAGTTTTTTGAATTAACTTCTTCTCATCAGGATATGCAAGGCGATCCACAATCTCTTCTAACGGAAACCAAGAAACCTTGTCCACTTCACTTTCTTGTGGGGCAAGAATTCCGTCAACTTCAGTAAAGAGAAAATGGTGCACGGTTTTGTGAATTCGTTTGCCGCCGGCCATAAACCAAAAATCAATAACACCCAAAGATCTAGTTATCGCAGAGTTAATCCCTGTCTCTTCTGCTACTTCTCGGATTGCAGCTTGTTCTGGGGTTTCACCCTCTTCAATATGTCCTTTAGGCAGTGACCATAAAACTCTTGTTCCAGTTGCATCTTTAAGATCAAATCGACCGATAAGCAGGCCCAATTTTCCAGTCGTATCAATAACTAATCCGCCAGCGCTGACCTCATCAACGCGTTTGGTATAGGTTTTCTTAACTGGAGGGCGTTTTTGCGCCTCGGTTTGTGTCTGTGGTTGTGGGCCGCGGTTGCCGGAACGCTTACGTTTGCGTTTTTTCTTCGCACCTTCGCTGCCCGCACCAGGTGCAGGGATCATGAATCAAGGGTAGTGCCTTAACCTTACTTATTGTGAGTAATGCATTAGGCGCCGCAGGAGAGTTAGCGATCCGTTCACTTGTTGAACGCGCACCGCTTGCTAGCTCCTTGGCTCAGGC